>JBGPZR010000255.1:0-4122 GCA_041493845.1 Terriglobia bacterium
GAGAATTTTGCGGAAGCCGGCTTTGCGCAAGAATTCAACGGCCTCCGCCGAGCGCTTGCCGCTGCGGCAATGTGCCACGATTTCCCGGGAGCTGTCGAGCTCGCTCACGCGACGCGAGAGATCGCCGAGCGGAATCAAATGGCCGCCGAGATTGCAAATTTGATATTCGTGCGGCTCGCGCACATCCAGGATGAAGAGAGCGTCGCCACGATCGAGCCGGGCCTTCAATTCGCGCGGCGCAATTTCCGGAACGGTTGTCTGCGGTGCGGGGGCTTCTTCCCCCCGGATGCCGCAGAATTCCGCATAGTCGATGAGCTTGCTGACGGTAGGATGCGCACCGCACACCGGGCATTCCGGATTTTTCCGCAGCTTCAATTCACGGAAGCGCATCGCCAGCGCATCGAACAGCAGCAGCCTGCCGATTAGCGGCTCGCCCTTGCCGATAATCAGCTTGAGCGTTTCTGCGGCTTGAATCGAGCCGACGATTCCTGGCAGCACGCCGAGCACTCCTCCCTCGGCGCATGATGGCACCAGCCCCGGAGGAGGCGGCTCCGGATACAGGCAGCGATAGCAAGGCCCGCCGGGAGCGCCGAAGACGGTTACCTGACCCTCGAAACGGAAAATCGAGCCGTACACATTCTGCTTGCCGAGTAGGACGCAGGCGTCGTTGACCAGATAGCGCGTCGGGAAGTTATCCGTGCCATCCACGATGATGTCGTAGTCCTTGAAGAGCTCGAGCGCATTCTCGCTGGTCAGCCGCGTCTCGAAGGTGTCAATCTGAATTTCGGGGTTCATGCTGCGCAGCCGATCGGCCGCAGCTTCAATCTTCGGGCGCCCGACATCGGACGTGCTGAAAAGAATCTGGCGCTGCAGATTGGTCAGATCCACGGTATCGAAATCCACGAGGCCGATCCGGCCAACGCCTGCGGCCGCAAGATAGACGCCCAGCGGCGCGCCCAGCCCGCCCGTGCCGATGCACAGCACTTTCGCCGCCTTGAGCTTGAGCTGCCCCTCCATGCCGACTTCAGGCATGATCAGGTGGCGACTGTAACGCAGCACTTCTTCCTTCGACAGCGTTACGGCCGGTGTGCCGGTGGTCGGCGTCGAAGTAATTCCTGTTTTTGTGGCCATCGAAAAATTCTCCCTGCTATACGACGTGCCCGCCGCCCGCAATCGAAGGCACGATGCTCACCGTGTCGCCTTCGCGCAGGCTGGTTTTCTCTTTCTGGAGGTAGCGGATGTCCTCGTCGTTCACATACACATTGACGAAGCTGCGCAGCCGGCCATCATCGGCGTACAAATGCTTTTTTAGCTCGCTGAATCGAGTGGTAAGCGCTGCGAGGGCCTCGCCCACCGTGGCCGCCTGCAATTCGACGCTTTCCTGCTTGCCTGCATAGGGCCGCAGCGGCGTGGGAATGATCACCTTCACTGCCATGCGCTTTCCTCCTCGCTTATCGGGTTGCTGAATGCGCCGCGGATTCGATCGTTTCGGAATCGTAGGCGGAGCGATCGTCGCGCAGGCGCCACGATGTGGTATCGCGCGGCTCGCGCTGCTGCACGCTCACGATGATGTAGCTGTACCACGGCCAGGCATGCTCACGATCAAATTCGCTCGGGCGCGCGGGCGCGTCCGGATGCGAATGGTACCAGCCGATCAATTCCATTTTTTTCTCGCGCGCCGTTTTTCCCGCCAGGCGTACGTCATCAGGCGTCACCTCAAAACGATTCCGCGGCGAGTCATTGCGGCGATTTTCGAGCGCCACAAGCTCGAGCACTTCCCGAGAGCTATCGCCATCGCGGCCCAGCAGCGCGCCGCAGCATTCGTGCGGATATGTTTCCACGCCGTGCGCGTGGATGCGGCGGAGCAATTCTTCCCGAATTTTCAGCACCGCGCCGCTCATGCCTCGCTCCAGAACTTCTCGCTCAAATACTTCTCGCCTGAATCCGGGAACACCGTCACGATCACGGCGCGCTGGCCGCCCGGCAAGCGCCGCGCGACATCGAAGCAAGCGCACATCGCAGCGCCGGCGCTTACGCCGACCAGAAGCCCCTCCTCGCGCGCGAGCCGCTTTACCATGTGATGCGCGTCTTCGGTGCGCATGGCCAGATCCTCGTCCGCCAGCTGCGGATCATAGATGCGCGGCACGATTGCCGTGGCCATGTGCTTCATGCCTTCCAGACCATGAAATGCGGAATCCGGCTGAAAACTGATGCAGCGGATTTGCGGATTCAGCTCCTTCAGCCGCCGCGTGGTGCCCACGAAAGTCCCGCTGGTTCCCAGGCCGGCGACAAAATGCGTAATCTGTCCGCGCGTCTGCTTCCAGATTTCCGGAGCCGTGGTCGAATAGTGCGCTGCCGGATTTGCGGGATTGCTGTACTGGTCCGGGTAAAAATATTTTTCAGGCTCGGCAGCATAGATTTCTTTCACCCGGCGAATCGCTCCATCGGTGCCTTCCTCACCCGGCGTGATCACCAGATCGACGCCATAAGCCGCGAGGATTTGTTTTCTCTCCTGCGAGGCGCTCGAGGGGAGGCACAATTTCACGCGATAGCCGAGAGTTGCACCGACCATGGCGTAGGCAATTCCGGTGTTGCCGCTGGTGGCATCGAGGATCACCTTGCCGGGCCGCAATTCTCCGCTGCGCTCGCCGGCGCGGATCATCGAGTATCCCGCGCGATCCTTCACCGACCCGCCGGGATTGAACCACTCCGCCTTGGCATAGAACTCGGCATGCGGGAATTCCGCAGCGATGCGCTCCAGGCGCAGCAAGGGCGTATTCCCGATACGCTCGAGCAGATGTTCGCCCAACCTGGTTGCTGCCTCGGAACGGGCCGTGGTGGCCATCGGTTTGTTTACGGCGCCCATGATGATTTTGATGAAAGAGCCTCGCCGGATGGCATCCTAGTGAATTGGTGCCCGCTTATGGCGCTCCGATGCGAGGGAAATCTTCTCGTATTCAACTAATTCAACGGAGTTTAGCAGAATACCCCGGCGCATCATAGAGATGGCTCGTTCCGCAGGGCACGCCAAACCTGCACGATATCGTGATATCAAATCCGACCCAATTGGTCCCATATTCAATTCGATGCCCGAGTCGCGAATTCCGCACCAGATTTTTAGCTTTACATGGGCACAGCGGAATTCCTATGCTCAGAGCCATGTGGTACGTCGACAAGTTGTTCACTCAGGCGCAAGTGGAATCGCTTTCAGCGAAAGGGTTCCTGGTGCGCAGCTCGGGCGGCGTCGTGCGCATTGAGAAGTACGATTGCGGCGCAGAACTTCGCAAGGTGCCTCAGGGCGATTTTCAAATGACTCAGATCCCGTGCGTCATGTGGGATGGGCAATTCACGCGCCTGTGGGACGCGGGATACCAGAAATTTCTGATCACACACGATGCAAAAAAGCTGCCTGTGCATGTCAGCCAGCTCGCGAATCTGCGCCGCTTCAACGAAGAAATGCGCACGGCTCTCGGCGTGCCCACCTACTATAACGAAGCTCTTGGCTCCACCTGCCATGTCACCGTGTATGACCGAGTGAAGGGCCGGCCCGGCGATGTCCCGGATGAAGCCGTAGGCGTTAAGGAAGAACCCGAGCATTAGAGCCCGGCCGTAGAAATTCTCCGAACGACCTCGAAGTTATCGCGTTGCCCCGTTTGCCCGGACACACTCACCGCACAACCCATACAGCTCCGTGCGGTGGCGGTCGAGGCAGAATCCCTCGCCGCGGGCAGCTCGACCCAGCATCTGAGCGGGCAGCTTGAGCCACACATCCTTCAACGCGCCACAGCGATCGCAGACCAGGTGGTCGTGGCGCTCGACGATGGGGTCGTAACGTGCAGCTTCTTCGACGAATTCCACGCGCCGAATGAATCCTCTTTGCTCGAGCCAGTTCAGCGAGTTGTAAATCGTCGCGTAGGCCACGCCCGGACGCTGCCGTCGAACCAGCCTGTAAATTTCTGCAGCAGTAGGATGGCTCTCGGTCGAGCGAAGTAGTTCAAGCACCACCTTGCGATAACGCGTCAGCCGGCCTTCCGCTTTCATTGCGTTTCCTCCGCTTGGGACGTTGCAACACCGCTTCAGGCTTTGATTCACGCCGATGTAAAAAGTTTTCGGAGGGCGCAA
>JBGPZR010000243.1:0-4290 GCA_041493845.1 Terriglobia bacterium
ACAAGCAGGCCGGGGTGAAGGACCCGCGCGGCGAGATCAGCATGGCCGAGGTCCACGACTGCTTCACGCCGACCGAGCTGGTCCTCATGGAGGACATGGGCTTCTCACCGCGCGGGCAGGCGTGGAAGGACGTGCTCGACGGCCGCTTCGACGGCGAGGGCGTGCAGCCGGTCAATCCCGACGGCGGGCTCAAGAGCTTCGGGCACCCGATCGGCGCGAGCGGCCTCCGCATGATGTACGAGATGTGGCTCCAGCTGCGCGGCGAGGCGGGTCCCCGGCAGATCCCGAAGCCGAAGCTCGGCCTCACCCACAACCTGGGTGGCGCGCCCGGCCGCTGCGTGAGCTTCGTCTCGATCGTCGGCGCGTAGCGCCGCGACCGCTATTCCGTTCCATCGACGCCGATACTGCATCGAATGTGTCGAGTGTCGACGGCTGGCAATACTCGACGCTGGTCGCCGTCCGCAGGTACACATCGTAGGCGTGACTCTCGGTCGGGCCCGTGTCGTGCCACCAGTTCAGGTAGGCCGGCTGCCAGTGTTCGAGCGCGCGCTGCAGCACGCGGTCTCGCCCCAAATCGATATTGTTCGGAATTTTATCTGTGTAATTGATCATGGCAATCTCCTCAGTCAGCCAAGCCCGGCCTGCTCCTCAAACTCTTTCCCAATTGAATTTCACTGGCGCGCCGGAGCCATACACCTTCAGCGCCCCGTGTTCGCCGACAGCGTTCGGGCGAACGAAAATCCAGTTCTGCCACGCGGAAAGCCTGCCGAAGACCCGCGTCTCGAGCGTCTCGGGAATTCCGAAGCGCAAATTCGCTTCCAGCCCCGTGAGAGCATCGGGTGAAAGTGCAGCCCGCGATTCGATGGCCTGGCGAATTTCGTCATCCCAGTCGAGATCGTCCGGCGCGGCCGTCACCAGCCCGGCGTCGAGCGCCTCGCTCGCCGAAAGCTTTGCTCCCGTGAGGCTGCGAAGGGCATCGACTCGTGCTGCATCCTGGTAGAAGCGCGCCGCCAAGCGTGAAAGATGATTCACCATCGGCAGCGGTCCGAAATTCATTTTCGAGAGCGCCACCGTGGCGATGCTTGCCCCTTCCTTTGTGTCGCGCATGTAAACACGATCCGCGGCGAGAACCAATTCCAATAAGGTGCCGGCGAAGCAAGAGCCGGGCTCGACAATCGCATAGATCGAACGTGAGGTGACGTCGATGCGCGCGAAGGTCCGCCGCATCATGCCCAAAACTTCGCGGACGAACCAGTGGCCCTGGTGCTTCAGGATGAAATCGTCGATCGCGAGGACAACATCAGCATTCCCGGCCGTCTTGAAGATCCACAGACCCAAATCCAGCTCGCCCGTGCGCAAGCTCAGGATGGCGTCATCCAACTCTCGCGCCATTTGCAGCGGCCACCATTTCGCGCCCGCTGCAATCACCTTTTCCAACGTGTCCTCGGTCACGGAGTCAGGTGTGCGGACCGTGATCGTCGCCGTGCGAGCTGTGCGGTTCAGTTGCACATCAACATATTCGTAATGCAGTCCTGCCGCATCCGTCGTCCGCTTCAATGGCGTCAGCGCCACGCCGCTCGCAATGGCGGGGCGGTCGCTCAGTTCGGCCAGCTTCAGCGCACGCCGCTTGATGTGCTCAGCAAATTGCTGCGGCTTGATCACGTCATCCACCAGTCGCCAATCCTTCGCTCTTTGCCCTCGGACGCCGTCCGGATTTGTGCAGAACATGTCGGCGTGGTCCTTGCGCACTTTGCGCTTGTCCGTCACCCGCGTCAGGCCCCCCGTTCCGGGCAGAACGCCCAGGAGCGGTAGCTCCGGCAAACTAACTGCGGAAGAGCGGTCGTCCACGAGAATGATTTCATCGCACGCGAGCGCAAGTTCGTAGCCCCCGCCAGCCGTCGTTCCGTTGCAAGCGGCGAGGAATTTCAAGCGGGAGTGTGTGCTCGAGTCTTCGATTCCATTCCTCGTTTCGTTGGTAAACTTGCAGAAGTTCACTTTCCAGGCGTGTGAAGAAAGTCCGAGCATATAAATATTGGCACCGGAGCAAAAAATGCGGTTTTTCGCGCTGGTGATCACAACGGAACGGATTTCAGGATGTTCAAACCGGATTCGCTGCAGCGCGTCGTGCAGTTCGATATCCACTCCCAGGTCGTAAGAATTCAGCTTCAGCTTGTAACCCGGGCGGATTCCGCCGTCTTCCGCCACGTCCATCGTCAGCGTTGCCACCGGAGCGTCGAATGTGAGCCGCCAATGTTTGTACCGGGAGGGATCGGTCTGGAAATCCACGGCTCCAATTTTTGCGCCGGGCTCTTGCGTTGCGGCAATATCCACAAAATCCTCCTACTCGAAATTAGCCTGCAGTGCCACCTTCAGCTTGGCGAAACTCTGGTCCACGGAACTCCCTGAAGTGTCGAGGTAGATGTCCGCTTTTTGATAGAGCGGCTCACGAGCCTTCAGAATCCGGCGCAAGTCTTCCATCGCCTGATCGCTCCCAGCCATCACACGAAAATCACCCTGCGCCATCACGCGCGACATGTGCTCTTCGGGCTGCGCATTGATCCACACGGTGCAGCAATTGGAGAGAAGATAGTCGTAAGTTTCTTTTTCCGACACCACTCCGCCTCCGACCGAAAGGATCGCGTGGTCGTTTTCATGAATCACTCTCTCAAGGGTGCGCCTCTCGATGGCCCGGTAACCGGATTGCCCGTACAGCGAGAAAATTTCCGCCAAAGGTATTCCCGTATCTTTCTCAATCTCGCGATCCAGTTCTATGAATGGAATGTTCGTTTCCGCAGACAGCCGCAAACCAAGGGTTGATTTCCCCGCGCCGCGCACTCCGATCAGCGCGATGCGCATTCGCCGCACCTTTTCCTCAGGGCCGAAATCGCGCATCAGACGAAACACCACATCTTCCAGGCGGTGAGCAGGAAGCCGGTCGAGGAACCGATGGATCAGCCGTTTTTCCATCGGCTCTTCCACTTCGGGCGCGAACAACTCGGCGAGAGAAACACTCAGAGCGTCGGCAATACGTCGCAGAAGTACGATCGACACATTTCCTTCGCCCGCCTCGAGCTGCGCCAGATGCCGCTCCGAAACGTCCGCTTCGTGCGCTGCCATTTTTCGTGTCATCCCGCGACGGTTGCGCAGCTCACGAACGCGCGTCCCCAGGAAAAGCAGAAAATCAGGTTCCGCAGTGGGCGTGGCGCGGTGTGGTTTGGCGGCCTTTGAATCGGCGTCTGTAGGTATAGGCATGGTCATGCGAGTTGTCGCATGTAGTATAATACATATTCTGGGCGGGCGACCAAGATTGACACGAGACAATTCCACAGATTTATTGATTTGATACAGAAGTCTAGACCTCTGCATTCAAGTTGATTACCTACAATAGGTTTGAGACACTCCCACTGGCCCCGAGTTCGGGAATTTTCCTGGCTCCATCAGTCTATAGGATGCAGTATTCTGCAGATTTCGTGCCACCTTCGCCGTCCTTCGAGGCTATGGACATAGGGTATTCCTACGATAAGCTGTGGACGGTGAACAGAGGGGGGTTAAATGAAGCTGCCTAATTTTGTGGCTGGTCAATGGAAGGAAGGTGCTGGCGCGGGAGAGCCGCTCGTCGATCCTGTTACGGGCGATGAATTGGCGCGCATTTCCTCTCAAGGCATCGACATGAACAGGGCCCTCGAATTCGTGCGTACAGAGGGCGGGGCGGCACTCCGGCAACTCACCTATCGCGAGCGCGCGGATCTGCTGGCCAAGATCGCCGACGTGCTCACGGCAAATCGCGACGAATATTTTCGCATCTCTCTCCTCAACTCCGGCGCCACGCAAGCGGATGCCTCATTTGACGTGGATGGCGCGATCTACACCATGAAGTATTACGCCAAGATCGGCCGCGCGCTGGCTGAGGGGAAAATGTTGAAAGAAGGCGCGCTGATTCCTCTGTCGAAGACCAACGTGTTTGCAGGGCAGCACTTTCTGGTCCCCGCAAAGGGTGCGGCCGTCTTCATCAACGCATTCAATTTCCCGGCATGGGGTTTGTGCGAGAAGGGCGCGCCCGCGCTGCTCTCCGGTGTTCCTATCGTGGTCAAGCCTGCTTCGCCAACCGCCTGGCTGACGCAGCGCATGGTTGAAGATATTGTGAAGGCGGGAATTTTGCCGCCGGGATCAATCTCCATCATCTGCGGCTCTGCTCGGGATCTGCTGGATCATGTCGGCGAAGGCGACATCGTTTCCTTCACGGGTTCTGCCGACACGGCCGCGCGCATTCGCTCGCACGCTAGTGTTTTA
>JBGPZR010000147.1:0-5888 GCA_041493845.1 Terriglobia bacterium
AGAAGTGACCCGCCGCAAGCGGCTAGCAGATAACACGAGCGAATAGTATCCTTCCTCTGAATTCATGGCCTCACTCCAACTGACAATTCTGGGATCGGGCACTTCGATGGGCGTGCCCACGCTCGGTTGCCACTGCGCGGTGTGCGAATCAAAGGACCCGCTCGACAAGCGCACGAGGCCTTCGGTCCTGCTTTCCTACGCTGGACGGAACGTAGTGATTGACACCACGCCGGATTTCCGCTTCCAGGCCATGCGCGGGCATCTCGACCGGCTCGACGCAATTCTCTACACCCACGCGCATGCAGACCACATTCTGGGGCTCGACGATATTCGCCCCTACAACTTGAAGCAGAAGGGGCATGTGCCGATCTATGGCTCGGCGGCAACGTTGCGGATTCTGCAGCGCACGTTCGCCTACATCTTCGACCCCGCGCCGACGGAAAGCTCGGTCCCGGGCGTCGAGCTGCATTCGATTGAAGGTCCGTTCGACCTGTTCGGCCTGAAATTTATTCCGGTAGCTGCCATGCATGGTACGACGGATGTGCTTGGCTTCCGCTTCGGCAAAGCCGCCTATCTCACCGATTTCAGCTCCGTGCCGGAAAATTCTAAGGCGCTCCTCCGCGGCCTCGACCATTTCGTTTTGGACGCGCTGCGCTATGTGCCGCATCCGATGCATTCGACAGTTGATCAGTCATTGAAACTGGTCGAGGAATTGAAGCCCAAGCACGCCTGGTTCACGCACATCTGCCACGACCTGGGCCATGCCGAGGCAAATTCAAAGCTCCCTGAAAATGTGCGCCTCGCCTATGACGGACTAAGCTTCGAGGTGGAAGTCTGATGGCGCTCGCGATTGTGAATTCGGCGGCGGAATGGGTCGAGCGCTTTGGCGAATCGCGCAAGCCCACGGTTGTGACCATCGGCAATTTCGACGGCGTTCATCTAGGCCACCAGAAAATCCTGAGCGGTGTGCTCGAGCGCGCACGCGCCGCAAAATTGATGGCCACAGTTCTGACGTTCTACCCGCACCCATCACGAGTCCTGCGGCCGGAGGCAGCCCCGGCACTGCTCGCAACGCTCGAACAACGGCTCGCTGGATTCGACGCGGCGGGGCTGGACGCTGCGCTGGTGCTGCGATTTGACGCCGAACTCGCGAAAGTAAACGCCGAGGATTTTGTCCGGAACTATCTCGCCGAGATTTTGCGCGCGCGCGCGGTGATGGTCGGCGGGAATTTCAGATTTGGCAACCGCCAGTTGGGCGACGTGAAAATGCTCGAGGAATTCGGGAAGCGCTGGGGCTTCCAGGTGCACGTTGTTCCGCCGGTGGTCGCAGATGGCGTGGTGGTGTCGAGTTCTGCGGTGCGAGAAGCTTTGCGCGAAGGGCGAGTGGATGATGCAGCCCGGCTGCTAGGGCGGCCCTTTGCGCTCGAAGGAGAAATTCAGCCAGGGACAGGACAAGGGCGACATCTGATTGTGCCGACGCTGAATCTTGCGACCGAGCAGGAATGCCTACCGAAAAACGGCGTGTACGCGACGCGGACAATCGTCCAAGGCAAAATCTACCAGTCGGCAACGAATATCGGCGTGCGCCCCACGTTTAACGGAACGCGGCTCGCGATCGAATCGCACCTCTTCGGTTTCGCACAGAACCTAACCAGCGGCCGCATGGAAGTTCGTTTTCACGTCCGCCTGAGGGATGAACAGAAGTTTGCGTCGCCGGAAGCGCTGAAGGAGCAGGTGCTGAAGGATATCAACCGCGCCATGGAATATTTTCGGCTGAACGCAACCACAAATTAACACAGATAAACCCAGCCAGGAACCGCGAGCACTCCCACGAATCACAACTCACGTTATTTCCGGCAATCCGCGCAGAGCCCGCCAATTTCTGTGCGCGACACGGTAATCTCGATCCCGCAGTCCTGCGCGATCTGCTTCTTCAGCTCCTCGTAGAGCTGGCTCTCCACCTCGCGGACTTTGCCGCAGCGCAGGCAGGCCACGTGGATATGGTCGCGCGGGCCGTGGCTTTCATAAAAATGGCGGTCACCGCGCAGATGGAGCAGGTCGAGCTCGTCAATCAGGCCGTGGCGTTTTAGCAGGTCGATGGTGCGATACACCGTCACGCGCGTAATGTTCGCGTCAATCTTTTGCGCGCGTTCGAGGATCTCGCCCGCATCCAGATGCCGCTGCGCCTTTTCCATCACTTGCAGCAGCACGCGGCGCTGGCGCGTCAGACGGATTCCGCGCGCACTCAATTCGCGCTGGAGGTGGCCCGGCGGCTCGTGAACGTTTATGCGTTCACCGGTTGAGACGCGATGTGCGGGGGTGGCGGACATGGTTCGATTCCGAAACCGCATTATAGCAAAAAGGGCGTCTGCCGCGGCGGACGCCCTTGCAGAACGCAGATCACCCGGCGAGAGCAAGGTGACGTCAGTGGTGCTGGATGAGCTTCAAGATGTCGCTGTACATTACAAAGGCAAAAATGCCCAGCAGGAACACTAGGCCCACCTGCACGAAGCGCTCCTTGACGGCGATGCTCAGGTCGCGCCGCAGCAGGCCTTCGATGGCCAGCAGCAGCACATGCCCGCCGTCAAGGATTGGAATCGGGAGCAGGTTCAGCAGGCCGAGGTTGAGGCTGATGATGGCCATCAACTCGATCAGCCGTATCGGCCCGCCCTTGGCGGCGCGCCCGGATTCACGCGCGATGCCCACGACGCCTTGCAGCTCGCGGATCGACACTTTTCCTGTAAACAGGCCGGCGAGGACATCCATGATCTGCCGCATGCCCGAAAGCGTGGCCAGGCCGGCATCCTTCGCGGAAACGGTGAATCCCTGGCGCTGGTAATCGTCTTTGGTTCGGGGCGAAACGCCAATCTGCCACACCGACCCACCCTCTGAGTCCATCCCCTGCATCGGGGTGATACTCAGCGGATTATCAGCACCATTGCGCCGGATGACGAACTCGACCGGCTGGCCGCCGGATTGGTGAACGCCTTCGACAAGCTGCGGCCAGGTGGCCACCGGCTTGCCGTTCATCGAGATGACCATGTCGCCCGGCTTCAGCCCCGCTTTCTCGGCGGGAAATCCAATCGCGACTTCATCCACGACGGGAGGCATCGCCGGGTAGCCAACCAGCGCGAAGACATCGGGCTTCGTGGGAACTTTTGCCGCGAAGGTGTTCTGCGCGCCATTGCGCAAGGCGGAGATTGAAACCGAATCACCAGGCTTGGCCTTGCTGACTTCCGCGAGAACTTTCTCCCACGTGGGCGTTTTCACTCCGTTCACTTCGACGATGCGGTCGCCGGGCTGAATGCCGGACACTGCGGCAGCGCTTTGCGGAACAGCGACAACTTCAGGCGCCTGGCGCAGGTACGTCGGCGTGGGGATTCCCACGAGCCAGAAGATGGCCCAGAAGATTGCAAAAGCGAGAAGAATGTTCATCGCCGGGCCGGCTACGGCAATGAGGACGCGGACCCAGCGCGGCTTGGAGAGGAATTCGTCGGGGGCGCCGGCGCGCTCCTCCACCGGATTGTCGCCCGCCATGCGCACGTAACCTCCGAACGGGAGTGCGCTGATGCGGTAATCCGTGTCGCCGCGCTTCCTGCCGAACAACCGCATGCCGAAACCGAGCGAAAAAATTTCCACGCGCACGCCGGCAAGCTTGGCGGCGATGAAATGTCCCCATTCGTGGACGAAAATCATGATGCCGAGGACAATCGTGACTGAAAAAATTGCGACCACTGCATTCTGGAAATTTGCCATGGAACCTCTAGTATAAAGGAAAATCCCCGCCCTGGCTGCAGCGGGCTATATTTTTCGCGCGACGGCTTCGCGAGCCAGACGGCGCGCTTCAGCGTCAGCAGCCAGTACATCGTCAATCGTGCGCATCGCGGTCGTCGTCGTGCGCTCGAGCACCCGCTCGATCACAGCCGCAATTCCCGTGAACGGCAGCCGCCGCTCGAGAAACGCAGCCACAGCGATTTCATCGGCCGCATTCAAAGCGCACGGCCATGCCCCGCCCTGCCGCAGCGCTTCTTTCGCCAGCGTGAGGCACGGAAACTTCCGCGCCGGCACCTCCGCGAAATCGAGCTTCCGCAGCGTGCTCCAATCGAGCGCGCATCCGTTCGACGGCACCCGCTCCGGATAGGTTAGCGCATATTGGATGGGCATGCGCATATCCGTTGGGCCAAGCTGTGCCAGGATCGAACCATCCACAAACTCGACCATGGAATGAATCGTGGACTGCGGGTGAATCACCACCTGGATTCGGTCAGCCTCGGTGCCGAACAGCCAGCGCGCCTCGATCACCTCAAAGCCCTTGTTCATGAGCGTGGCGGAATCAATGGTGATCCGCCGGCCCATCTTCCAATTTGGATGCGCCAGAGCCTGCTTCGGCGTCACTTTTGCGAGGCGCGATATCGGCGTTTTGCGGAACGGCCCGCCCGAGGCGGTGAGCACCAGGCGCTTTACTTCCTTGTCCTGCCCGGCGCGCAGACATTGGTGAATGGCGTTGTGCTCGCTGTCCACGGGAAGCACCGCCACGCCATGGCGCTTCACCGCTGCCATCACCACTTCCCCGGCGGCGACCAGCACCTCTTTATTCGCCAGGGCAATGTGCTTTCCGGCTTCGATCGCCTTGTACGTCGCGGGCAGCCCGACCACCCCGACCGCAGCCGAGACAACTGTTTCCGCGTCCGGATAGGTCGCAACGCGCTGGAGGCCTTCCGCGCCAAAAAAAACTTCAGGCTGTGGGGCGTTCTTGTCGCGGCTGCGCGCCTTCTTCAATGCGTCGCAGAGCTGCCTCGCGCCCGCTTCGGTGCCGACGGAAACAATTTTCGGACGGTGTCGCGCCACTTGTTCTGCGGCGAGTGCGATATTCGAACCGGCGGCGAGCGCGACCACTTCAAAGCGCCCAGGCAATGCCTCCACGACGGCCAGGCACTGACGGCCAATCGAGCCGGTGGAACCCAATATGGCAATGCGCTTCATGGGGACGTAGCTTGTCATTTTATAGATGTTTGCGGGAATTTGCGAATGGGTGTGGCGATTCGCGAATCAGCTCGCGTGATTCTTGAACCGTGCCCCGCACCTCGCGCATCCGATAATCAGCACATCTTCACGAATCACAACTCACGAATCACAATTCACGAGGTACGATTCACGAGCCATTGATACGCCGCCCAAACAACCGGCGCCGCGAGAATGAGGCTATCAATCCGATCGAGCACCCCGCCGTGCCCGGGAACGAGTGTGCCGGAATCCTTCACAGCGGCGCCGCGCTTGTAGGCCGACTCGATCAGGTCGCCCATCTGTCCGGCAACGTTGCCGAGCCCGGCGATCACCAGCAGCGTGAGCGAGTCCATCTGCATCCAACGCGCAAACAGCACGCCCACCAACAGCGACGCGATCATGTTGCCCATCGCGCCTTCCCAGGTTTTCTTCGGACTCAGCGCGGGCGCCATGGGGATACGTCCCAGTGAGCGCCCAACGAAATACGCGAGCATGTCGCCCGCCCAAATCAGGCACAGCGTGAACAGTACAAGCTCGCGTCCCACGCGCCCGATTTCGTTCAGGCGGACGAGATAGCTGAACGGCAGCGCGATAAATATCAGCCCCGCGGCGCTCGCCGACATCGCCGGAAGCACGTCCGCCAGCGGCTGGCGCGTGGCCAGACCAATCGCAGCGCACCCAAACAGGAAGACCAGCAGCACCGCCTCGATCGAGAGGACGCCGCCGGCAGCGTCGCGCACGATCGACACTCCCCCGCTCAGCGTGTGTGTCTCCACCAGCCCCAACGAGTACTGCGCGTAGAAAAGCAGCGCCGCGGAGAAAATCGTCCACTTGCGGAAAGCGCGCAAGCCCATGCGGTTGGCGAGCTGGAAAAATTCGACCAG
>JBGPZR010000258.1:0-4074 GCA_041493845.1 Terriglobia bacterium
CCGCATGCCTTCTGTAGTTCAGACCCACGCAGACGATTTTTGCCGGGCGCGTGACCGCGGGTCCGTACTCGATGCTCTCTTCTTTGAGGAATGCCTTTTGCGCGGCGCTGGACTTGGATGCCGCGTCCACCAGCGCGTTGAGGCTCGGCCCATCCTCATACTCGAGCAAATCATCGGTGGTCGCCGGAGCGTGCATGTGGAGCAGTCTCGCCGCCTCGCCCGCATCCAGAACGCCTTTGGTGGTCTTTACGCCAAGGCGGAATTCTCCGTCACGGCGCATGTTCAGCAAAGTAAGTCCGCGCGCCATGCCGCGCGCCTGGTTCGGCGCAGATCTTGTGTTCGCGACTGCGCGGCTGGATCCGCCCATCGCTGCGAGGGTGTACGCAGCACCTGCATTCTTCAGAAAATTTCTGCGATTTTGCACTATGGAGGTGATCCTTTTTTTCGGGGACTCTGTCCTTATTTCCGGGGCTGGCCGGTTCGTGATTATACAGCAAGCACTTGGTGGAAGCTCCGCCGCCGGCCAGAATGAAAGAACATGTAAGATCTCACGGGCGCTCTGCTTGAATGCGCGCGATGAGTTTCGGATCGTCCGGGAAAAGCCCTGCGGCAGGCAGGCGGCCGAGCAGCTCCGCCCACACGGGCTCGCGCGCGAAGACGCGCTTGAAGAGCGGCAGAGATTCTTCGGTGCGGCCGCTGGTGACCAGCGTAACGGCGTGCCAGAAGACCACTTCCATCTGGTCGGGCAGGATTTTTTCGGCTTCGCCGTATTCGCGCACGGCGCAATCCCAGTCTTTTTTCGTCGAGCAGGCATCGCCGTTCTCCATGTGCTCGTAAGCGCGATGGTAGCGCACCAGGCGCTTCAGCTCGTTGATGGGGTCGCCGGAATCGTCCACGCGCAGGTCGATAATTTTATCGGCCCACGGGCGGCCGGTGGATTTTGCGCGCACCACGAGAATTGCGGCCGACTGTTTGCCGCGAATGTCGCCCCCCTCCCGCTGCGCGGCTTCGAGAGCGGCGAGCAGCCGGTCGATCAGGTCACCGTGCGCCGATTCAAAAGCCTTGCCCATCGCCGGCCAGACGGTGGGCTTCTCCATTAGATTCGCCTGCGCGGAATAGTTTTCGCCCACTTGATTGCCTGCGGCGGAGATGCAGCGCTTGCCGGTGTGCGAGGCGACGCCTCCCTTCACGTCGAGCATGGCCACCTGACGCGCATCCGCGTACTGATCCGCGGCGAGAAGCGCGCGCAGCGCTTCCGGCGCCGATTTGCCCGCCCGCATCAGGTCGAGGCCCAGCGGACCGTAGGCCGGATCAATGAAGGATTGCGTGGCCACCACGCCGACTCCGGCTTCGCCCCAAATCACGTCGGAGCCCACAGCGAACCAGTGCGATTGCACGGCCACGCCCATGTCGCCCGTCACCGGGTCGCGCCCCACAATCGAGAAAGTGTGCACAGGGCGGAGCGGGCGAGACGACTCGGTGGATTGTGCAGAAGCCGCGGCAGCGAGAAGCAGAGACAAGAGTATTACCAGCGTGAAGCGATTCATTCTGTGTTCTCCGATCAGCCAGATAAGCGCGAGGAATTATAGGCTGCGTGAGTTAGACGCACCAGAAGGAATGCAGGCACGAGCAAGCCGGAGGCGGGCCACGGGTGCGACGCTAAAACAAAAAGCCCGGCGGGGAGGAGCGAACTCGCCGCCGGGCCGACTTCAGGCGAACCAAAACTATTGTGGCTGTTGTTGCTGTGGTTGCTGCTGTTCCTTCTTTGCCAGGTCAGCCTTCGCCGCAGACGCCGTGATTCCGGAACCAGGCTTCTGATACCGCGTCAAGAAGGGCATGAACGGCGTGACCTCAAACGGCATCTTCTCGCGCGCGGAAAGCAACGCAACCGGCTTGGCCTTGACGAGCTCGACGTGATCGCTCCAGGGATCGAGCTTGATGCGTGCACCGATCGGGAGCGCTGCGATCTGGTCGAGCTTCTCGGCCTTCAGCTCCGGCGCCGTGGAGATCAACTGGCCTTCGAGATATGGCCGGTTGCCCAGCCGCGGATTGATCAAAGCCGGCAAATTCTTCGATTGCGCATCGAGCTGCTTCAAGAACAACCCGGCGCTCCCGAGCTTGTCTTTGTAGGGTGAGTTCTTCAGGATTTCGAGCGCTTTCTGGCTGGCCATCTGCACCTGCTCGGGGCTGTCTTTGAACGTGAAATGGCTCAGCGCCTCGGTGGTGGAGACGTTGGTCATGTCGTTGAAGCCCCACTGATCGGTGGATGGTTTTGTGACGATGATGTCGGCCAGCTCCTGCGCCAGCATGGTCGCCAGGCTGGATTCATCCGGCAGCACGTCGAGCAAGCCGCGGCTCAGCACGATGGTATGCCCCATCGAAAACATTTCCAGCGTCCCGGTGGTAAGAATGCGACAGTGAACTTCCGGCTGGATGTCCAGGTTGTTGGTCACTTCGAGATTGTTCACCACCGTCTCGAGAACTTTATCCACTTGTCCTGGGGGCGCGAGCAAGCCAGTGCGCTGCAAGCGATCCAGCACGTTTACTTCGGCCACATGCTGCCATTCGCGCTGCGCTTCGATTGGTGAGCGATCCGTCTGCGCAGCCGCCTGATCCTGAATCGCGTTCGGCGATTCGATGGTCAGCTCGCTGAATTCTTCCTGCCGGCCGACGTTTTTCAGGTTGTAGCCCCACAGGCGCGTCTGCGATTTGAAGCGCACGGTGCCGCCCATGAATTCTTTCAGGTTGGATTCCTGGCTGAAGACGTAAGCCGGAAGCCACATGCCGGGCTGCACGTTCAAGCGCCAACTGTCAAAGTGGAGGTTGAAGCCGTTGATGCCCGCGACCGGCGTGTACACCCCGTTGAAACGCACGATGGTGTAGTTCTGATCTTCCGCCCAGACGCGGCCCTTGAATCGGCCCCGCCCGGACTTTGGAAGCGGCGTGATATCGAACACCAGGCAGCGCACTTCGCCAAGAAATTCGCGCCGGACGTAATCGAACTGGTAGTGCTGCCGGTCGAATCCATTCGTGTCGATGTAAATCATCTGCAGGAAGCCCTCGGGTACATACGAGGAGGTGAACAGCCCACCGAGGTGCGAGATGGGATTGAAGGCGTCCATCTTGCCCTTCCTCTTCGAGAGCATGGAGTTGTCCACCACGCCCTTGGCCAGTTCAGCCTGTCCCAGGAAATAATGGTCCTTCACCGGGATCGCGCCCATGTCTTTATCGGGCTTCATGTCCTGAATGTAGGTCTCGATGATCGGGTTGTAGCGGCGAATGGTGGCGATTTCATCGTGCTCACGGGCGATCACTCGATCAATCGCCTGATCCACCGTTGTCACCGGTCCGGCCGTCGAACTCCCTGCCTGCGGCTGGGTCTGGTCGGCGGTCTGTGTCGGGTTCTGCGCCGAGGCCACACCGGCCAGAGCGCCCCCCAGGAACAAGGTCAGTAAGAGATTCTTCGACGTGCGCATTGCCTTTCCCCCTTCAGTATGCCAATTGGAACACGATGTGGACGATGGCCGCGGAATCCACCGGCGCTCCGCCTTGCTGCGCGGGCTTGAAACGAATCTGGCGCGCTGCGGATTGTGCCGAATCATCCAGCCCGTAGCCCAGTCCCTGCACCACGCGCTGAACCTTCACGTCGCCTGCGGCCGTGAAAACAACCTGCAACAGAACTTCCCCTTCGATCTTCTTCGTCCGAGCCTCGTCCGTGTACTGCGGCTTGGGCTTGAAGAGAATCTCAACCGGCTTGCTATTCGAGCTGACGCTGGCTGCAGGTTTCACCTTGGGCGCAGGCGCCACAGCATGCTCATCCGCGAAAACGCCCTGCTGCACTACGCCGCGATTTCCGCCGCTGTTCGTGCCAGTAGCAACACCGTTGCCAAATCCTGTGCTCGCCACGACTCCGCGAGCTCCCTTCGCCCCGCCTGTCCCGTTGCCATAGCCAGGGCCTGTCGGCATGTCGTAGGCGCCCTTCGAGTTGATATTGGGTGAATGACTGGCTGCCTGGGCATTCGCTGGAACGCCATTCGGATCGCCGAATCCACCGGTTTGCACAGCTTCCCGCGG
>JBGPZR010000114.1:0-6755 GCA_041493845.1 Terriglobia bacterium
CACACCGACCATGCCGATCGCGTCGCGAATATTGTCCTGCGCATCCAGAAAAAATTCCTGCGGCAGCACGTGCAGCACTTCGCGGTCTTCCGGCAGCGTCACGCCACGCGCCGCCTCGATCGCGCGCCGCACATCTTCGCGCTGAATGTCGCGCGGCCGTGCTCCCACCGTAATTCCTCCGCGGCTGTTTACCCCGCGCACATGCCCGCCGGCCACGCCGATCAACGCCGATTCCACCGGCACGCCGACAATCGCTTCCGCTTCCTCGACAGCCCGCCGAATCGAACTGACCGCGAGATCCAGGTTGACGATTTGCCCCTTGCGCCAGCCTTTCGATTCCGCCGCGCCCAGCGCCGCGAATTTCACGCCGCCGTCATCATCCAGTTCGCCAATCAGCGCGCAGGTCTTTGCGCTGCCGATGTCGAGCGCCACAATGTGCCGTTCTTTCTTGGTCAAATCCGCCGCTCCTTGCACTTTCCCTGTGCCGCTACCGCGCGATCATCTCGCGCTCTTCGCTGAATTTTTCTTCGCTGCCTGCGTCGGCGCCGGCTTCGCCGCGCGCTGCTGCGCCACTTGCTTTGGACCCGCGCTCGGTTCCGGGTTTGCCACCACTTCCCCGTTGAAGCGCATGTCCAGCGACTCGAGCCGCCCAGCCCTGGCCCGGTACGTTGCGATGTTGTCGAGCAGAGTGCGATACTTCCCCTGAAAGTCGCCGTCGCCGAAATGGACAAGCAGGGGCGCATCGGACTGGTTCGACGCTGCACTCGAGTTCCGGCTGGAGAAGGCCGCGCCCTGCAGTCCTATGAGCATGGCTCGCAAATCATTCGCGTCCGATAGATCCACTTCGCTCACCTGTTCGCTCGCGCCCGCGCGCGCGGATTCCACCTGCTGCATGAATCCGGCAAACACCTGCATGCGCTGCTCGCGCTCCTCGAGCGGCAGGTCCGCGCCTAGCCCGGTGACCACAGGAAAATGAAAATCGCCCTTCAGCGGCCGCTCCAGGATTACGCCGTGGACATCCACCAGGCTCAATTCGCTGCCCTGGCGCAAAAACGCGATGGGCATGCGCTCCGTGATTTCGACTTCGATCTTGTTCGGCAGCGCTCGTCGCACTGTCGCGCGCCCAACCCAGGGAATCGCTTCGAGCTGGTGCCGCCGCTGGTCGAGTGGAATGCGAAGTACGCTGTGGCTGCGGTCCGCCGCGAAAATTCCCAGCACATTCGCGCGCTGCACGTAACGAGTCCCGGTAATCTCCACCTGCTCGGGATGCAGCAGCGCCATTTCTCGCGAGGCCAGCAGAAAATGGCTGGTGACATAGGCCATCCAGGCGCCGGCAGCGGCGATCGCCACCCACATGGTCACGCGCAGATACATGCTCCACGCCTGCCGGCCGAACTTCCGCCGCTTGATCTCCACGGGCTTCTGCCGCCGGAGATACTTCGGCTCTTCGTCCGCCAGGAGTTCCCGGGGGTAAGCGTCTGCGTCCATGACTTTCAGTTTTTCCAGACGATCACCTCGTTCTCAAGCTCGATGCCATACGCCGCGCGCACGCGCTCGTGCACATCGTCAATCAGCCGCAGCATGTCCGTGCAGGCGGCGTTGCCCACATTCACGAAAAAATTAGCGTGCCGGTCGCTCACCATCGCATCGCCCACGCGATGGCCTTTCAATTTCAGCTCATCAATCATCCGGCCTGCCGAGCCGCCCGGCGGATTCTTGAAAATGCAGCCCGCGCTTTTTTGATTCAGCGGCTGGCTCGACCGCCGCTTCTCGTTGCACACGCGGATGCCGGCGACAATTTCCTGATACGGTTTCGACGGCAATTCCAGTTTCACGCGCAGCATCACATCGTCCGGCGCGAACGAAGTGTGCCGGTAGTCGAAGCGGATATCGTTTCCGCGCACGGTTTCCACCTCGCCGCTCGACGCGCGGTAAAGCTCCACTTCGCGGACGTGCGAGCCGATCTGCGTGCCGTAAGCGCCCGCATTCATCCGCAGCGCGCCGCCCACGCTTCCCGGGACACCGATCAGCCCTTCCATGCCGCCCAGGTTGTGCTTGGCGCAGAAAGTCACCATGCCCCCCAGGTCAGCCGAAGCGTCCACGTACGCTGCATTCCCCTCGATCCGCATCCCCGGGCGCGTGGCTGGAAGATGAAGGACCACCCAGGGCAACTCGCCATCAACAATGAGCACGTTCGTGCCGCCACCAAGAAAACGGTACGGGATATTCTCGTCGGCCAGCAGCCGCATCACCTGCGGAATCGTGTCGAACCGGTGCAGCAGCAGCTCGTCCGTCGTGCCGCCGATGCCGAGTGAAGTTTTCTCCGTGAGCGGCACACCGGGACGCAGTTCGACCTCCAGCTCCTTCAAGCGCGCCGCCACCGCCTTGTCGCTAATCCGCATGTGAACTCGATACATTCGTTCCCAGCAACATGGCCAGTTGATCGAGGACGCGGCCTACGCTGCCCGCGCCAATGGTCATCACCGCATCGCCGGGACGCGCCTCGCGCAGCAGGTATTCCATGCCAGCCTGCATCGTGCTGGTGTAAACCACATTCTTGTGGCCCGCCGCGCTGATGGCTTCCGCGAGGCGCTCGCCCGTGATGCCCTCAATGGGCGCTTCGCCTGCTGCGTAAATTTCCGTGGTCACCAGGATGTCCGCCTGATTGAACGAGCGGCAGAAATCCTCCCAAAGAAACTGCGTGCGCGAGTAGCGATGAGCCTGGAAGAAGACCAGCAGGCGCTTGAAATTGCACCCGCGCGCCGCTTCCAGCGTGGCGCGAATTTCAGCCGGGTGGTGGCCGTAATCGTCAATCAGCGTGACGCCTGCGTATGTTCCCTTGACCTCGAAGCGGCGGCCGACGCCGGCAAATTTCGCAAGCCCCGCGCGGATCAGGTCCGCCGGAACATTCAGCGACATTCCGACAGCCGCCGCTGCCGCAGCGTTGCGCACGTTGTGAATTCCCGGTGGCGTTGCCAGATGAAAAGTTCCAAGATCTTCGCCGTGGTAGGTCAGGCGGAACTCGCTTGCCAGGCCGCGCAGCGACACGTCGCTGATCACCAGGTCCGCCTGGCTCGACGTGCCGTAGGTGATCACCGGACGCTTCACATTCGGCAGGATGGACTGCACGTTTGGCTCGTCGAGACACAGGATCACCGTGCCGTAAAATGGGACACGGTTCACGAATTGCAAAAACGTCTCCTGAATTTCCTCGAGCGAGTGGTAATGATCAAGGTGCTCGCGGTCAATCGTGGTGACCACGGCGATCACCGGCGCCAGCAGCAGGAACGAGCGGTCGCTTTCATCCGCTTCCACCACCATGTATTCGCCTTGGCCCACGCGCGCGTTCGCGCCGACATGGTTCACGCGGCCGCCTACAACGAATGTCGGGTCGAGCTCCGCGGCCGCAAGCACAGAGGCCACCATCGAAGTCGTGGTCGTCTTTCCATGCGCGCCCGCAACCGCGATGCCGTATTTCAGACGCATCAACTCGGCCAGCATCTCCGCGCGCGGGATCACAGGAATTTTCAGCCGGTGCGCTTCCACCACTTCCACGTTTTCAGCGCGCACGGCAGAGGAAACCACCACCACGTGCGCCCCGTGAACGTTTTCCGCATGATGCCCTTCATGAATTTTCGCGCCCAGATTCCGCAGCCGCTCCGTGATCGGCGTCGTCTTCACATCCGAGCCGGAAACGGCGTAGCCGGTCGAGAGCAGGATTTCGGCGATCCCGCTCATGCCGCTCCCGCCGATGCCGACGAGATGGATGCGCTGGAAATTGCGGAATGTGACGGTCATGGCCGTGGCGTTCCTTCTTCGCGCGCGCGGTCCTTCGGCGCAGCGAGCGATTCGAGCAGGTCCACAATATCCTCAACCGCGCGCGGCTTCGCGAGCGAGCGGGCGCGCTGTTCCATGTCTGCAATTCTCCGGGGCTGGTCCAGGAGGGAGAAAATTTCGTTTGTCAGTCGCTCGGGCCCGAGTTCGTCCTGCGGGATCAGGCGGGCAGCGCCTGCTGTTTGCATGGCCTGCGCGTTGCGCATCTGGTGCGCGTCGGTGGCGGCGCCGAAGGGGATGAAGATAGCGGCCCGTCCGGCGGCAGATACTTCCGCGACGGTGATTGCGCCCGACCGGCAGACGATTAAGTCTGCCTGGGCAAACCGCTCCGCCATATTCTCGATGAAGGGGACGACCTCCGCGTTGAATTCGCGCTGCGCATAAGCCACGCGAATTGCATTATAGTCGCGTTCTCCCGTCTGGTGCACCACGAAAAGCTGATTTTTTCGCGCTGCCAGCAGATCGAGCGAGTCCACCACGGCCCGGTTGATCGGCAATGCCCCGCGGCTGCCGCCCGTGATCAGCAGTGTGAAAGGCGCGCCATGCTCTTTGGGCGGCACGCTGAAGAATTCCTTGCGCACTGGACACCCGGTCACTACCGACTTGCGCCCCAGCCGCACAGCCGTTTCTTCGTGCGCCACCGCAACCCGCGTCGCCATGTTCGCGAGCACGCGGTTCGTGAACCCCGGCTCGACGTTTGGCTCGAAGATCACCGTGGGAATCGAATTCATCGTTGCCAGCAGCATCATGGGACCGGACGCGTATCCTCCCACTCCAAACGCCACATCGAATCGATTCCGGCGGATAATCTCCGCCGAGTCCCACAGCCCCAGCGGAAGCATGGCGGCATTGCGGACGAACTTCGCCCCACCGATGCCTTTCAATCCGGCCACTCGAATGGTTTCGAGCGGCAGACCGGCTTGCGGCACCAGTCTGGCTTCCAATCCGCGTTCGGTCCCGACGATCACGACTCCTCTTTCCCCTTCGCTGCCCCGTCGCAGCCACTCCCGCGCCACAGCCACGGCCGGAAACACATGGCCGCCGGTGCCGCCGCCTGCGATCAGCAATCTCTTCGCGCCTGCTCTCGCGTGCGCTTTTTCATCGCACGTTCCGTTGTGCTTCACGTCTCGTCCGCGTGCTGGCTGATGTTTAACAGCACTCCGGTGGCCAAAAGCATTCCCAGCAAACTCGACCCGCCGTAGCTGATGAACGGCAGCGGGATGCCCTTCGTCGGCATCAGGCCCAGGACCACGCTCAGGTTTACCAGCGCCTGACCAACCACCATGGTCGTGATGCCCAGCCCCAGCAGCCGGCCGAATTCATCCGGAGCCTTCATGGCGGCAACAAATCCGCGCCAGCCGTACACGGCAAAAAGTGCCAGCACAATCGCAGCGCCCAGGAATCCGACTTCTTCGCAAATCACCGCGAAGATAAAATCCGTGTGCGACTCTGGCAGAAAGAAGAGTTTCTGCCTGCTTTCCATCAGGCCCACGCCGGTGAACCCGCCGGAACCCACGGCAATGAGGGATTGCAACAATTGAAAGCCGTGGCCTTGCGGGTCGGAGCCCGGAGCAAAAAACGCCTTGGCGCGTTCCAGGCGGTACGGCTCAAGGATAATCAGCAAAGCGACCGCGGGGATCGCGGCCAGCGCCGTCGCGATCATGTACCGGTAAGACAGGCCCGCGACGTACAGCATCACCATGGCAATCAGAAAAATCATGCACGCGGTTCCCATGTCCGGCTCCGCCAGCACCAGGCCCGTCACCAGCAGCACGGTGCCCAGCGCGGGCGCAAGCGTGTGCAGCGGATCGTTCACGCCAAAGCCGCGCGGCGCGCGCCGGAGTTCCAGGAACCACGCCAGATAGAAAATCACCACCAGCTTGGCCAGCTCCGAAGGCTGCAGGCTCAGCGGACCGAGGCGAATCCAGCGGTGCGTCTGGTGCGAACGGTCCAGGAAGAGCACCGCGATCAGCAGCACCAGCGTCACGGAAAGTCCTGTGAAGATCACACGCGGCTGCAGCAGCTTGCGATAATCCGTGTTCATCAGCCAGAACATTCCCCCGATACCGAGCGCGATCCACAGTAGCTGCCGCAGCAGAAACGTGTACCCATTGCCCGTCTGCTGTCCGAGCGTGACGGCCGAAGCGCTGAACACCATCACTGCGCCGATGAAACACAGCGCCACTGTGACGCCGAAAAGTTGCCGATCGGGTTGCAGGCTACGCGGCATCGTCGCTCCCCTTTCGCGCGCCAGCCCCCGCGGCGGATTTGTTTTCGAGTTTCGCCACCAGCTCTTTGAAAACGCGGCCGCGATGCTCGTAGTTCTCGAACTGGTCAAAGCTCGAGCAAGCCGGCGCGAGCAGCACGGTGTCGCCGGGCTTGGCACGGTCGAAGGCGATCCGCACGGCGCGGTCCATCGTCCCCGCTTGCTCCACCGCCACGGCGTCGCCCAATTCCGATGCAATTTTCTCCGCCGCCGCGCCGATCAGCACCACCAGGCGCGCCCGCTCGCGCAGCGGTTCGCGGAGCGGCGCGTACGGGCTGCCCTTGTCCTTGCCGCCCAGAATCACGATCAGCGGGCCAGGGAATGCTTCGATGGCCTTCAGCGTCGCATCCACATTCGTGGCCTTCGAGTCATTGTAGAAATTCACGCCGCCCACTTCCGCGACGAATTCCAGCCGGTGCTCGACGCCCTGGAAAGTTTTCACTCCGTTTGCGATCGACACCGGGTCCGCGCCGGCAAGATAAGCCGCGGCGCATGCTGCCAGCACATTCTCGACATTGTGTTCGCCGCGCAGCGGAATATCATCGCGCCGCGTCAGCGCCACTTCCGTCCCATCCATGCGAAAGAAGATTTGATCGTCGCGCAGGAATGCGCCTTCGGCCACGCGCTTCTGCCGGCTGAACCAGTAAATGTGCCC
>JBGPZR010000239.1:0-4304 GCA_041493845.1 Terriglobia bacterium
AAATTGTCGGGATGGCAATAGGCGCTGACCTGCGGGAGATCGTGCACGCCGGGGCGCCAGTCGCCGCAGACGACGGGATGGTCCACGTCATATTGCACGTAGTTGGTGACCAGGAGGTCGAGCTTGCCGTCGCGATCGTAGTCGAACCAGCCGGCAGCGGTGCCCCAGTTGCCGTCGTTCGCGACGCCGGCTTTGGCGGTGACGTCGGTGAACGTGCCGTCGCCATTGTTGTGGAGCAGGACGGAGTGGCGGTAGCCGGTCATGTAGATGTCCGGGAAGCCGTCGTTGTCGTAGTCGGCGACGGCCACGCCGAAGAACATGGTGCCGTCGGTGCGGATCTTGCTGGCGGCGGTGACGTCGGTGAAAGTGCCGTCGCCATTATTGTGGTAGAGCGCGGGCTGCGGCGGCTCGGCGGGATGGAAGTTGGGCGTGTAGCCGCTGTTGACGAAGAAGGCGTCGAGATAGCCGTCCTGGTCGTAGTCAATCCAGGCGACGCCGGCGCCCATCGTTTCCGGGTACAGGCGCTGCGGGGATTGCGCGCGCTCGTGATGGAAATGGATGCCCGCTTCGCGCGTCACGTCGCGAAATTGGACGTGGTAAGGATTGGACTCGTCGGGGCGCTTGTGCGACTGGGCTTGTTTCTGCGCGAGGAGTCCGGGGAAGAGCGCCTGTGCCACCAAATTCGAAGTGGCGAGAGCGAGAACACCGGCTGCGATTGCAAGACAGCGCCTGAGCGGAGACCGAGAAGGATTCATCGCGGGAATGATTCTATTGGGAGATTGGTGGAAATGACAACACAATGCGATGTTCACCCGTCACATGCGTCCTGTGGAAAACTCGGAAGGGAGCGAGTTTTGTCTTGACACTTCAAAATGCGGGAGATAGCCTAGCGACCATCTCGGTGTGGAGGGGCCCTCAACCGAAGTGATTTATTCTCATTCTGCTGAACATAGGGTGGCGGCGAACGAGCAGAGCCGAACTTTCCCCATTCAGAACGAACGGGACGTGGCGTTGAATTTCATGCGCGAGAGAGGGTGTATTTTGAAGGCGAGGACGCGATGTTGCGGGATCTTTTTGCTCGGCTTCTTCGTTCTCTTTGCAGCGACGTCACAGGGGGCGGTGTCGAGTAACCCACGCAAGGTGATCATCGACACAGACCCGGGCACGGACGACGCGATTGCCATCTTGCTGGCGCTGAATTCGCCGGAGCTGGATGTGCGTGCGCTGACGGTGGTCCCAGGCAACGTGACGGCGCAATTGGGGCTCGAGAATGCGCTGAAGCTCGCGTCCCTTGCAAATCGCTGCGACATTCCGGTGGCGGGCGGCGCGCAGCATCCGCTGTTCCAGAAACTGATCACGGCGGAGTTCTGGCACGGGAAGAACGGCATGGCCAACGTGGAGTTGCCCGCGAGCAAATGTAAAGCGGACGCGCGGTTCGGGCCGGACCTGATCATCCAGATAGTGCACGAGCATCCGCACGAGATCACGCTGCTGCCCATCGGGCCGGAAACGAATATTGCGCTGGCGGTGCTGAAGGATCCGTCGATCGTGCCGCTGGTGAAAGAAGTGATCGTGATGGGCGGGTCGATCAGCGGCGGAAACGTGAATGCCGCCGCGGAAGCGAATATTTACAACGATCCGGAAGCCGCGCAGATTGTTTTTCAGGCGGGCTGGCCGGTGATCATGGCCGGGCTCGACGTGGGCAACGCAACGCTGTTCACGCGCAAGCATGTGGCGCAGTTTGCGAAGACGCACGGCCCGGAAAACGATTTTATGGTTGCGGTGACCAGTTATCTGGTTGCGTTGTCGGAAAAATTCGGCGAAGCGGGCACGCCCATGTACGACCCGCTGGCCGTGGGCGCGGCGATCGATGCCAGCATCGTGAAAACGCAGCCGATGCACGTGGATGTGGAGACGCGCGGCGAATTCTCGCGGGGCGAGACGGTGGCCAATCGCCGGAACATGATCGAGCGCAACGTGCTGCACGGCGACCGGTACATTATTGAAGGCGTAGATCCAGTTGCTCCCAATGTTCAAGTGTGCGTCGGTGTGGATGCGGAACGATTCATACAGCTATTTATTTCGCGGTTGCAGGGAAAGTAGTGCCATGCCGGTTTTTGCGGGGAATGTTTTCTCAGTGAGATGGACGACACGAATGGGGGAGCGACAATGAGAATGTGGAAAGTGATGTTCTTGGCTGTGGTGCTCGCAGGTTCACTGGTTGTGGTGACGAATGCGAACGCGCAGACATACGATCGAGGCGAAATCCACGGTTTCGTGTACGACACATCGCACGCCGTGGTGCCGAAGGCGAAGCTGACTTTATCCAACCCCTCCACGGGTTACCGTCGCGAGAACTTGTCCGACTCGTCCGGCTCGTACGCCTTTCCCCAATTGCTCCCGGGCGTGTATAAGATCCGGGCTGAGGCGGTGGGCTTCGCCGCGACCGAAGTAACGGACATCAACGTAAGCATCGGAGCGAGGCTGGATCTGGATATCACCCTGCCCGTCAAGGGAAGGACGGAGACGGTGACGGTCTCAGCCGCGGAAGCCGGTCCGGTGGACACAACGACGGCCGGCATCAATCAGACCATCAACCAGAAGAACGTGGAGGGCCTGCCGCTCGCCGGCCGCGACTACCGCGACCTGGCGCAGTTGAGCTCCTCAGCGGAAGTCGTTCCCGGCCTGCGCGGCGGCATCCGTTTGGGCGGGCAGCAGAGCGACTACAGCGGACTGGTGATCGACGGCCAAGACAACTTCGACAATTTCTTCGGCGAAAACTTCGGCTCGCTCGAGACAAAAAACTTCACTGTCCCGCTGGACTCTGTGCAGGAATTCCAGGTGGTCACCAATGGCTTCGCCCCCGAATTCGGGCGCGCCACGGGCGGCTTGATCAACGTGGTCACCAAGTCCGGAACGAACGAGCTGCATGGCACAGGGCACTACAATGCGCGTGCCCATCAGTTCACTGCGGACGACGCGCTGGGAACCGCTTCTAACATTGACCTTCAGCAGCAGTTCGGCGGGACGGTTGGGTTCCCGATCCACAAGGACCGGCAGTTCCTCTTTCTGGCCACGGACGTCCAGCGGCAGCACGGCCCGCTGACCAGCGTCTGTGTCACCACCGATTGCGTGACGGATTTTGCTGGTATTACCGGGCCGGTCTTCGCAGACTGTACTCCGGCTGCTGCAAGCCGACGCGTTCCGCACGGCGGAGTGGGACCCGGAACGTGCGTTCCAGGCCAAGTCCCGACCCCCGCCTTTGCGCCATCAGGCTTTTTCCTGGCGCCGTCTTGCAACCAAAACCCAAGCGTTGGAGACACAGTCCTTCAAGACTGCTATGGCGTTTCCTCGCTGGCCGGCTTGCTGGGAGCGAGCAATCAGTTTCAAAACTTGTTCACGTTGATCGGCAAATACGACTATCAGTTCAGCCCTGCCAATCACTTCAGCATTCGTGGGAACGGTACGCGGAACCACACCAGCGGCTTCACCGGCGGGCTGGGCCAGAACGAAATCAACGCCGGGTTTAGCGAGAGCGAGATCTTCGTCAACCAGGGGATCAGCGGCGTGTTCGCGTTGAATACGGTGCTGGGCAGGAAGGTGAATGAAGTGCGCGTGGGCATTCAGGGAGAAACGCGCATCCGCCATGCAAATGGCAACGGACAGCCCACGGTGCTGCTGGCTGACAGCGGCTTCACCTTCGGCGAACGGTATTACCTGCCGATTAACGGCGACGACGGCAAGCTGGAAGGCCAGGACAACTTCGAATACATTTTCGGAAAACACGACGTGAAGTTTGGCGGGAATATCAACACGTTTGCGGTGCGCAAGAACATGTTTGCCGGATGGTCGACCGGCCAATTCGATTTCGGTTCAATCAACGATTTTCAGAACGGGAGCGCGTTCGGCCTGATCGAGAATTTCTCCGCGAATGGACAGCCCCTGTTCAAGGCCGGCACGACATTTCCCTCGTATCAATCGGACCTGGGGCTCTATTTGCAAGATAAGTGGGCGGTCACTCCCAATGTCACGCTTACCTATGGTCTGCGCTGGGACGGGACATGGAACCCGCAGCCGCAAACACCCCTCCCGGGGTCGAGTGTGTATGTGGGCGTGGGATCGGGCACGAAGGCGTTTAACGGCGTGCCACAGCGGGTCCCGAACGATTTTGGGCAGTTCGGGCCGCGCGTCGGTCTGGCCTGGAACGTCAGCCGGGGGAACCACCCCACGGTGGTCCGTGCAGCGTGGGGCCTCTATTACGCTCAAGAAATCATCCTCTTCATGCCCGTGGGTGGCGGCGGAAG
>JBGPZR010000217.1:0-4635 GCA_041493845.1 Terriglobia bacterium
AAGTCCGAACACGCTGTGGCAAATGGCAGAAATCTTCATCACAGACAACGGGTCAAACTTCTTGATTTCCCTCATCATATCCTCCTGCGCACTGCCGGTCGTGCAACTTGCGCGCAGACTAGCAGGTTCCCAACTTAGCAGCAATCTTATGCGATCCCCGCGATAGGGGGCGCGAGGCGTCGCTGATTTCCATATGTTATGATGGCGCGTTCGGCAAAATATAGCGCTGCGATGGGGGTTGCGATTGGCCGCGCGCATCCTGAACGGTAATGCCATCCGGGACGAAATTTACTCGGAACTGGCCTGCGAAATAGCTGCGCTTCGCGCCGCAGGAATTCGCCCCGGCCTTGCGGCGGTGCTGGTCGGCGACAACCCCGCGTCCAAGATTTATATAACGAGCAAAATCGCCGCCTGCGAAAAGCTGGGCCTTGCCGGATTCAACCTCACGCCGCCAGCCACAATCACCACCGCGGATTTGCTGCGTATTGTCGAGGATTTGAATCGCCGCGACGATGTGGACGGCATCCTGGTGCAGCTCCCTCTCCCGCTGCAGGTGGACGCGAAGAGAATCCTCGAAGCTGTGGACCCGGCAAAAGACGTGGATGGGTTCCATCCCATCAACGTGGGCCGCCTGGTAGCGGGCCGCCCGAATCTAGTGGCGTGCACACCAGCCGGCGTGATGGAAATTCTCCGCCGCAGCGGGATTCAAATCGAAGGCGCCAATGCGGTGGTTCTCGGCCGCAGCGATATCGTCGGCAAACCCATGGCGCTGCTGCTAATGCACGCCAACGCAACCGTCACCGTGTGCCATTCGAAGACGCGCGATTTGCCTGATGTTGTCCGCCGCGCTGATATCGTTGTTGCGGCCATGGGGCGCGCTGCGATGGTGACGCCCGATTACATCCGCCCCGGCGCCACCGTAATCGACGTTGGCATCAACCGCGTCACGGATCTTGCCCAGGCCGAAAAATATTTCGCGAATTTCCCCGAGCGCCTCGCCGCGTTTCGGGCGAAAGGCACGGCGCTCGTTGGCGACGTGCACCCCGACGTAGCGAGCGTGGCGGGCGCGCTCACACCCGTCCCCGGCGGAGTCGGCCCGCTGACCATCGCCATGCTCATGAGCAACACGGTGAAGGCTGCGCGCCTGCGGCGGGGCGCGCGCACTCCCGTTGCCGCCACTGTGCAACCTCGATGACCCATCATGCTTAAAGTCGGCCTTACCGGCGGAATCGCTTCCGGCAAATCCACGGTGGCATCCATGCTGCGCGACCGGGATTGCCAGGTGCTGGAATTAGACCCGCTCGGCCATGAATTGCTCGAGCCCGGGCAGTCGGCGTACGACGAAGTGGTCCGCGATTTTGGCAATGGCATCCTGGGCCCCGGCGACAAAGTGGATCGCGCGAAGCTCGGCGCGATTGTCTTCAGCGACCCCGCCAAACGCGCGCGGCTAAACCAAATTCTTCACCCGCGTATTCTTCAAGTGGTGCGCCAATGGTTTTCTGCGCTCGATCGCTCGGGCGGCCCCGACCTGGCCGTCGCCGAAGCAGCGCTAATCATCGAAGCCGGCTTTCATAAGGAGCTGGATAAGCTGATCGTCTGCTGGGCGCGGCCGGATCAGCAACTCGCGCGCCTGATGGAGCGCGGCCTGCCGCGGGAACAGGCCAGCCTGCGCATCGCGGCACAGATGCCCGGGGACGAAAAGCGCGCGCTGGCCGACGAAGTGATTGATTGCTCGGGTTCGATCCAAGAAACCGAACGGCAAGTGGATATGGTCTTCGCAAAGCTCCAAAAAGCTGCCGCTGCCGCCCGGAACAAATCCTGATGCGGCGGCGTAATCATTCACAAGCATGGCTGGCGCATTCAGCGGTTCGTGCTGCCGCCTGCGAAAAAGGATGCACACAATGAGGCAAAATCGAAGCGAAGGACGCGCCGTCCGGCTGCTGGCAATCGGATTGATTATCGGGCTCGGCGCCTATTGGGCTGGCTCGCGGTACGGACAGCGGATTCCCGTCTCGGTGGACGCGCTTCGAGCGCCTGCGGCCGCGAGCGAGAAGGGTTTCGACCAAACCGAAACGGAAAACATCAACATCTACAAGCAAGCCTCGCCGGCCGTTGCGAATATCGTTACGCGCACGGTCGAATACGATTTCTTTTTCAATCCGGTGCCGGTGGAAGGCGCTGGCTCTGGATTCCTGATCGACACCGACGGCCACATCTTGACGAATTACCACGTGGTGCAGGGCGCGCAAACGATTGAAGTGACCCTCGGCGATCAATCGCGCTTCAAAGCGAAATTAATTGGCGCGGATTCACGTAATGACATTGCACTGGTGAAGATCGACCCGAAAGGCCGCAAGCTGACGCCACTGCCGCTCGGCGATTCGCGCAATCTGCTCGTGGGCCAGCGCGTGCTGGCGATCGGCAATCCCTTCGGATTTCAGAGCACGCTTACCACCGGTGTTGTCAGCTCGCTCGGCCGCACCGTGCAAACCAGCGAGAGCACTTTCATTGACGAAGCGATCCAGACCGATGCTGCAATCAACCGCGGAAATTCCGGCGGCCCGTTGCTGAACTCGCACGGTGAAGTGATCGGCATCAACAGTGCGATTTATGCGCCCACGGGGACAACGGCCGGGATCGGCTTTGCCATTCCGATCAATACGGCGCGGCGCGTGGCTGAGGATTTGATCAGCCAGGGCCGCGTCCGGCGCGCCACTCTCGGCGTTGAAGGCCGCGCCCTCTGGCCGGGCCTCGCTGAAGCGCTGCACCTGTCCGTGGAGAAGGGCATCCTGGTGGAGCGCGTGAATCCCGGTGGGCCTGCCGCGCAGGCGGGGATCCGCGGTGGAACGAAATCCGTGCTGGCAGGCCTGCAGGAATTGCGGATTGGCGGCGACGTGCTGGTTGCCGTGGACGGCAAACCGATCACCAGCCAGATGGATTTGAATCTCCTGCTGAATCGAGCGCGGCCGGGCGACACCATCACGCTGACGATCTTCCGCGACGGCAAAAAAATGGATGTTCCCGTCAAACTCGGCGAAGGCTAGGCGTTTCTAAGAGGAAGCTCCGCGCGCCGAACCACTCACGCGTTCTTCGTTCCATTCCTCGCGCAGGCGTTGGCGTTCCATTTCGCTTAATTGAAACCACGATTCAGCAACATCGCGCACGCGCTCGAGCGCCGTTTGCATCTCGCCGATTTTCTGTTCCATTTCCTCGCTGTCCGCGTCCGTCGAAACATAAATGGGCGGCGCCATCACCAGGACCGCGCGCGAAAATGGATATGGCAGCCGGAAGCGGTCCCATGATTTTTCAAAGGTGTACGCCGAGCTCAATCCAATGTGAAACACGGTGATGGGCTTTCCTGTCCGCCGCGCCAGCATCACCGGGCCGGGCTTTGCCACATAGCGAGGGCCGCGCGGCCCATCGGGCGTAAATGCAACGTCCCAACCCGCCTCCACTTCTCGCGCCATCACGTTGAGCGCGTTCATGCCTCCGCGGCTGGAGCTTCCCTGTGCGACGCGGTAGCCGAGCTTCTCGACCACGCGACTTGTCCACAGCCCGTCGAAGTTCATCGTGATCATCACGACGATCCCGTGATCGCGGTAATACCAGAGCGTTGGGAAGATGCACCGGTGCCAGAACGCCCCGATAGATGCTTGCCCCGTCTCGCGCCGGTTTACGGCGTTCCGCTTCCCCACGAATTCGACGCGCAGCGTGGGGCCTATCAAGCGAACCAGCCAGTACACGGCCCAGGCAATGACAGGAATTTGCATTCTCCGCCAGCGTGAAATCCGCGGCATGCGTGCGCGCGAGGTTAGCTGCGCGCTCGGCGGGGCCTCGGGGACATCGGGTGTCGTGCGGTTGTCCACTGCGATATAGTATAGGCGACCTCGAGCCGGTCTAGATGTTTCCCCGATTCCAATTCGCGTACCGCACCATCCGTCCCTCGCAGCCCGGGTTTGCGCCGTGGCGGCTCGTGGCGCTCGGCCTGCTGCTGTTTTGTTTCGCGCCGGTTCGTGCGCAGGATGCGCCGCCTGGAACAATTGGCCGCGTCGAAGGCAAAGACATTTCGGTGGAAGGAGCCGCGGCGGCTGGCGGGGGCAATGCCACCATTGCGCCGAGCATTTATGTCTCGAACGGCAGCGTGGTGACTGTGCATTCCGGGCTGGCGCGCATGGTGCTCGCCGCGGGAGGAGAAATTGAAATCTGCGGCCCGGCGAAATTCACGCTGCTGCAATCCAGCAGCGCGATCACGCTGGCCCTGAATTTCGGGCGCGTGCACGTGCTGCTCCCGGTCACCGTCACGCTGCGCATTTTCACGCCCACGATTGTCGCCACGCCTCTCGAAATCAGGGGTGCGCGCCGCGACGTCACCATCGGCCTCGACCTCAGCGATTCGCTTTGCGTGCTGGCCACCAGCGGCGCGCTGCGCCTGGAGCAGCAGTTCACCGGCGAAATCCTCGACGTGCCGCAGTTGGGCGAATTCTTCCTCGCCGCCGGAAAACTCAGCCCCGTCGCAGGCACGCCCGGAAGCTGCCGCTGCGAAGAATTGCAGGCACGCGCGGCTCTCGCGCCGGCCATCCCGGATGTGGTGATCGCACAGAAGCCGGAGCCTGCTCCTCCTCCAGCCACTGCGCC
>JBGPZR010000353.1:0-3080 GCA_041493845.1 Terriglobia bacterium
CTTATGCGCTGGTCTTCTCGCGGCAAATATTCCTGCGGCGCACACTCGGAGCCAGCGCTTCAATCATTCCCGCGCTTGCCTGCCTCACGGCTCCTGTCTGTCATAATGCCGTTCACTTCAGCTGACGGCGCTGCCTCATCCACGAAACCGAATGTCCCTTTTTCCTTCATCTCGCGGCCCGCACACAGCAGCGCCCCCAACGCTGCGCGCGCCAGTGCGCCGCCCACGCTGATCCGCCGCGCGCCCGCGGCCTCGAGCTCTGCGAGAGGAAAGTTTGCGCCCTTCATTCCCGCCAGCACATTCACTGGCCGCGGCGCCACCGCCGCGCACACTTCGCGGATCGCTTCGAGGCTCGTCAGCCCGGGCGCATAAAGCACGTCCGCTCCGGCAGCGGCAAATGCCTGTAGCCGCCGGATGGTATCGTCGAGATCAGCGCGCCCATGCAGAAAATTTTCCGCTCGCGCCGTCAGCATGAACGAAAATGGCAGCGCTCTCGCCGACTCCACCGCCGCTGCCACTCGCTCGACCGCATGCGCGTGGTCGTAAATCTGCCCGTCGCCCGTGGCATCCTCCACGGACCCGCCAACGATGCCGGTCGAGCCCGCGAGCCGAATCGTCTCCGCCACCGTCCTAGCGTCATCGCCAAAACAGTTTTCGAGGTCCGCCGACACCGGCAAATCGCTCGCTTCCGCAATCGCGCGGCAGTGCTCGAGCGCTTCTTCGCGCGTCACCTGCCCGTCGCGGCGCCCCAGCGAAAACGCGAACCCCGCGCTGGTCGTCGCCAGCGCCTGAAAATCCAGCGCGGCCAGTATGCGCGCCGACCCCGCATCCCACGGATTCGGAATGATGAAGGCTTTCGGCCCCGCATGCAGCGCCCGGAATTTCTTTGCCTTTTCGCTCTGGCTCACGCTCATAAGGTTCTCTCTGCGCTGCGCCCATGCCCCACGCAATCTTCGATTCTAGGTGACGCCTCAGAACCGGTCAATGTAACCCATTCAATCGGGCCGACCATCAGCCTCGCCTGGCTGTTTAGGGGGTCGGAGTTTCAACTCCGACATATCAGTTGCCGCGCAGCGGCATTCCTTTGCGCAGCTTCACCCGCAGCATGTAGTTGTTTGCGGCTCTATCGGATGCGCGCCACCCGCCCGCTGGTAGGAAACCGCTCGAATTGCGCGGGATCGTGTCCGGGAATTACGCGGTCAGCCGATCCCGCGAGCGAAATCATGCGCTGCTGGGCCGCGATGTTTCCGGGCTCGTCCGCCGGGTCAAATGTTGCGCTTGCGCGCTTCGACTTCAAATTTTCGTACAGGTAACAATTATCGGAAGCCAGTACGTAAGGCGGCTCGCCCCCGACGCGGATGTATTGCGAAGCAAACGTGTGCCGCGCTCCTGTGTACGCGCGGATGCCGGGTAGAATCTCCGCGTGGTCGCCATTCACAAACCGCACTTGCCCGCGCTCGTTGCGCCGCACCAGTTCCAGCACGTCGTCCGAATCGATTCCACCGTGATGGCCGCCGGGCTGCCACGCCGCGCCGGTGTAGTATTCGTATTCCTGCTTCTGAATCCAGATCGTCGCGTTCGGAAACAGGTCAATGCCGCCCATGTGGTCCCAGTGCGCGTGGCTAACGATGATGTCCGTCACAGATGTAGCCGGAATTCCCGCCTGCTCCACCGCTTCATTCGGCGCCAGAAAATCCGTGATGTGAAAATCCGCGAACCATTTCTCGCGATGGAAGCCGCTGTCGAACAGAATCGTGTGCCCGCCGCCTTGAATCACCCAGAAGACCATGGCGATATCAATCAGCGCATCTTTCGGCGCGCCCATCACCAGTCCAGCGAGTGGAAACTTCGGCACCGTCGCATAGCGTATCGCCCGTATCGTGTAGCTCGGCTCAGCGCCCGGCGCTCCCGCCGGCTCGCCCGCTCCAAGCGGCTCCAAATTCAGCAGCGGCCGCAACCCCAGCAGCTGAATCAGCAGCCCCGCCGTCGCACACGCTGTCTTGATCGCACCCTTCATCGCCCGTCCCCTCCGCTCGCGTATCCTACCAGCACGTCGCGCGCGCAACCATCTCGCGCTCAGCGCTCAGAAAGTGAAAGTCCACAGCGCGGTACCATTGCGCTCGGCGGTTCCTCATGCAATGCTAACGATGGAGATTTTTCTCATGACGAGCGCCAACAAACCTGTGCGGGGCCGACCACATGAGTGGCCTCTCGATAACCCACTCTCGACTCTCAAACCTCTCAAGTCAATCCTCCAGCTTCGAGCTCCCAGCCTCCAGAAGGCGAAGAAAAGGCTAATCGCAACACACCCGAATTCAAAAATCGCCGCAACTCATTCAAAACACACGGCATCACTTTTTCTAACCGCAACACGAAACAATCTTCTGGAATCACCTTTCTTCCGCCTCCACGGGCCGCGTGTCGTGGGTCGCTGCCTGACGCGGCGCTTTGAGAGCGGCTCAAATCACTCGAAACAAACGCCGGGGGATGCGTCTAATCATCATAAAATGCGAGGGCTTCAAACTTGCCATCATCCATCGCGGGAGGTTCAATGAGATTGCTGCACCCGGCTGTGTGGTTTTTGATTTCCGTCCTGATTTTTTCGCTCGCATCATCTGCCCACGGCAAGGACGCACAGAGCCTCGAGGCGCGGCGGCAGCAGCTCAATAAACTCATCGCCGAGGAGTGGGAATACGAACTGCGCGAGTCGCCGGAGCTGGCCACCGTCATCGGCGACTACCGCTACAACGATCGCTGGAGCGACATTTCGCTCGCGCACGTCGCCCAAACAAAACAGGACCTGCAAAAGTGGCTCGCCCGTTTCGAAGCCGTTGACACCACCGGTTTTCCTGAGCAGGAGAAGCTTAACCAGTCACTGATGGTCAGAAACCTGAAACAAAACATCGATAGCATCGACCTGAAGACCTATGAAATGCCCGTGGACCAGTTCTTCGGCGCGCACCTCCAGCTCGCTCAATTCGTCTCCTACATACCCACCAGCTCGACGAAACACTTCGAAGACTATCTGGCCCGCCTGCACCAGGTGCCTCACCTCGTTGATGATCTGATCGAAATCCTCA
>JBGPZR010000390.1:0-2760 GCA_041493845.1 Terriglobia bacterium
CGATCTCTCCGCGCACCAACCCGCCCGGTGCGGTGCCATAGCGAGTCAGATCAAAAACAGTCCGGTTGCACGGGTCGCCCACCATGGGATGACTGGCACGATAATGGTATTCCGTCTCGATCCTCTGCAGGTCCGTTATATATTCCAATTCGCAACTGCCGTACGGCTCCCGCAGCGAGAGTCCCCAATACGTCCCGTCCGGCAGGTGCACCACAATCCCCAGGGTTTCCTTGGAGGGCCCCGGCTCCCGGAAAATAAAACGCTTTGATGACCACGGCTTGGCCAGTTCATCCGTGGTTGCCACTTCGCCCGGCGCGATCGGCAGCTTCTCAGGAGGCTTTGGCGCCATGGCAGCCGGCTGCGCAGTGTCCGTTGCCGCGACGGGAGCCGCTTCCTTCGCCGAAGAACCGTGACTCAACCAGGAAATCCCGCCCCCAAGCAACAACGTGCCTGCTAAACCGGCCAAGATCCACTTCGGAGGTATGGGCGGCGGCCAGAAACCAGAAATCCTCGATGGGCGAGCGGGCTCCGCCGCCTCTTCAGCCGGCTTCTCTTCGGGCGCAGTCTTCGACACGCCCGGAATGCGCGGCTGCTGCGGCTTGAATGGGTCAATCTTTCGGTCGTTGTCTGGCATCGCTGGGTTATCCGGAAGGGAACACTCAGATTGAATCGAGCCGGGCAAAAATGCAAGACGATTACAAGCGATCGCTGTTAACGCTTTCGCAAATTCCCGTAAGCGCAGGGAAGTTCAAGCTGGGCGGACCAGCCGCACCGAATGGTGCGCAACGTACTCGTGAAGATTTGCAAGGATCAGCAGCAGCTCGAGCATGCGGTCGCGCTGATCCGGATTCGGATCTCCTGCGCCCTCTTCGAGGTTTTTTACGATCGCGAGCGCATCGGAGAGCAGCCATTCCAGATCGTGCGGGTCCAGCTCCTCCCCCTGGTGCGCGCGTTCGAGCGTCTCATCGGTGCGCAGAAAAGCTTCGTCAAGAAAATGGTCCAGGCAAAGTTGCTCGCCCGCGAGTCCCTGCGGAAGTGCATTCGCACACCCGGGCCTGCGGCACCTTACGTGGACGGCGGCTCTCATGACTCACCCCGGGACCTCGAAACGCTCTTTCTTCGAGGCACGTGCAGGAGAGACTAGCACAATTATTTGTTTGCGTGCGGCCATGCGCCGTAACACGCAATAGCGTTCCTGTGTTGGTTAGCTTGCCTCCGCGATGCGAAATCGGTGGATTTCTCGTCGGATGTGGGCGTAAAGGAAGCGTCTACTGTGGAGTAATTCTTCGCAGGCGCAACTCGGACTTCAGGCCGCTGCGCCGTGGCACTTCTTGTATTTTTTCCCTGAGCCGCACGGGCACGGATCATTTCGCCCCACTTTTGCGCCCGCGCGCACGGGCTTGGGAGGCTCCGCTTGCGCGGGGCCGGCCTGGAATTGCAGTTTTTGCTGCTGCTGGCGCTGGCGGCGCTCGATCTGCTTCGCCTCTTCTTCCGGCTTGGCCGGTTGCATCAGGAACAGGAACCGCACCGATTCCTTGTCGATGCGATCCATCAAGTCGTCAAAGAGTGTGAACGCCTCTCTCTTGAATTCGACGAGCGGATCCTTCTGGGCGTAGCCGCGCAGATTGATCCCTTCTTTCAAGTGGTCCAGGCTGAGCAGGTGATCCTTCCACTGGGCGTCCACCACATCGAGCAGGATGCGGCGCTCGAGCCAGCGCAACGTCGCCGCGCTGAACAGTTTCTCCTTCTCCTCATAGCGCACATTCACTTTCTCGATCAGCGCGTCGGCCAGCGTATCGTGGTTCAGATTCGCCATGTCTACGCCCGCAGCCTTCGGGTCGAATCCAAACTGATTCAGCACTTCATTCGAGAATTGCGTCAGGTTCCACTCGTCGGGATGCTGCTCGCGCGGACAGTAAACATCCACCAGTTCAAACGCGATTTCTTCAGCCTTCTCCAGCACCAGTTCCTTCTGGTCCGTCCCTTCCAGGATGGCGCGCCGCAGCGAGTAAATCGTCTCGCGCTGCTTGTTCATCACGTCGTCGTATTCCAGCAGGTGTTTGCGGGCTTCGAAGTTTTGCGCCTCCACTGCTTTCTGCGCGTTCTCGATGCGTTTGCTGATCAATTTCGACTCGATGGGCACGCCTTCGGTCATCCCCAGGCGGTACATCAGCGCCTTCACGCGCTCGCCGCCGAATATGCGCAGCAAATCGTCTTCGAGCGAGAGGAAGAAACGCGATGAGCCAGGATCGCCTTGGCGGCCCGCGCGGCCTCGCAATTGATTGTCGATGCGCCGCGCCTCATGCCGCTCGGTGCCGAGAATGTGCAACCCGCCCATGGCCACAACTTCGTCGTGTTCCGCGCGGCATTGCTCCGCGAACCGGTCGTATAGCGGCTTCCATTGCTCGAGCGGCACCTGATAAATTTTGCCTTCCTGCTGGAAAAGCACCATGGCAGCGCTTGCTGCCGCAGCCGTCCCGTTGCCCGAGGGAGCATCGGCTTCCGCTGCGGTTTCCGTTCCCGTGGCCGCGCCGATTACGGATCCCGCCGGGGCGTATGGTATGGCAAGCTTGTTCTTCAAAGCGTACTCGCGCGTCATTGCTTCCGGATTGCCGCCCAGCAAAATATCAGTCCCGCGGCCGGCCATGTTCGTCGAAACTGTTACCGCACCCTTGCGCCCCGCCTGCGCAATGACTTTCGCTTCCCGCTCGTGCTGCTTCGCGTTCAGCACCTGGTGCGGGATGCCGGACTTCTTCAACA
>JBGPZR010000075.1:0-7932 GCA_041493845.1 Terriglobia bacterium
AATTCGTACGCCGTCGAGCTCGCCGCCATTGAGCAGCATCTGCGCGAAGCGCAGGTAATCCCCGGCGGTGGCGACCAGCCCGTGGCCCCCTGCGAAGAATGTTTGCGGCTGCGTGAGATCGAGCAGCTCGGCGGCTTTGCCGGTTTGGGGTGGGGGACAACCACCGCCGGGGGGGGCATCGTTGCATCCGGAATCGCCGGGGGTGGGGCCATCGCTTCTGTCGGAGGCGATGCATTTGTATCCGGAGCAGTGTTCATGGGCCGCTGAGTCTCTGCGACGGGAGGAGCTGGAGCAGCCGCGACCGGAGGCGCGGCGTGCACGTGCTGCCGCGCGCAGCCTGTCACAAAGAGCGAGAGGCCAGCGGCCATGAGTGTAGCGACAACTCGAACTTCTGAACTGCGGCTGGGCATTTATCTATCTTTTTTCTTCTGCAAACGGCTGGCTGAAATCGCGGACTTTTCCGGCCGGCGCCTTGACAGAGCCCGCCAGCGGCAATGCGATCCGGAAAGTGGTTCCGCGCCCGGCCTCCGAGTCGAATTCTATCTGACCATTGTGCAATTGCACAAATCGAAAGGTGTTGGCCAGGCCGATGCCAGTGCCGCCCGGCCGCGTGGTGAAGAAGAGCTGGAAAATCTTCTTCTGATCCTCCGCTGAAATTCCCTTTCCGGAATCGGCCACGGCGATCACCGCCGAATCGCCGCTGCGGCGCAGGCTCAATGTGATTCGCCCGCCGGGACTGGTGAACTCGGAGGCGTTGAGCAGCAGGTTGAGCACGCCCTGGTGAATGAGCTGGCGGTCGATGAGGACCGGCGGGAATTCCGATGGCAGATCCACGCGCATTTCCACGCCCGCCTTCGCAATCGAGGGCCTGGCCGCCTCCAGAACTTCATCCAGCACCTCCCGCAAATCCGTTTCTTCCAGTTTCAGCTCCACCGGCCTGGTGAAATTGAGAAACGTTTTCACGGCGCGATCGAGGCGGTCAATTTCGCTGTCGAGCATTTTTACGGCCTGCTGCGGCTCGAGCTCGACGGGCATATTTGCTTTGAGGACTTCGAGCCAGAGGCGCATGGAGTTGAGAGGATTTTTCACCTCGTGCGCCACGCCGGCGGTCAGGCGTCCAAGCGCCGCGAGCCGCTCGGAGATCTGGAGCTGGTCGCCGATGCGCTGGAGCGATTCGACGTCGCGCAGGGTGACCAGCGTCCCCATGCGCATGCCGCGCTCGCGGATCACTTGCACGCTCAGCCCGATGCGGCGCGAACCGGCCGAATCGCGCAGCGTCACTTCGGTTCTCTCCACCGGCTCAATCTCGTCGCCTTCCAGGCGCAGCGCGCTGCGCATCGGGTGATTGGCAGGGAAAATTTCGCTGGCCCGCCGCCCCCTCAGCTCGCTGGCCCGTCCGCCGATGAATTTTTCCACTGAAGGGCTCACCAGCACAGCCCGGCCATCCGCGCCGAAGAGCAGCAGTCCGTCTTCGAGGCCGCTCATCATCTGGTCGAGATTCTCGCGCAGTGTGCTGAAAATTTCGCGGACGTCGCGCAACTGCTTCCCAATGCCCACGATTTTGGTGCTGACCGCACTGAGTTCGTCGCCGCGCTCCACCACCGGCTGCAAATCGAATTGTCCGGCGGAAATGCGGTCCAATTGCGCGGATATCCTGTCAATCGGCGCGAGCGCGAAGCGGCTGACGGCAAATGCCAAAAATGTTGAGATCAATACGGAGCCGAGCGCGTACCACGCAGCCGATTCAAGGTTCGGCGAGATTTCGTTGCGGATGAAAACGGACGACAGTCCGATGCGGATGTCGCCAAATGGGTGTGATCCCAGATTGATCGGGTACGAATATTCATAGGTCTGCGGCGGGCCAAACAGCGTGCGAAGCTCCTGGAAGAAACCGGCATGCGCGAGTGATGTGACGCTCGGCCGCATGGCAACTTTCTGGTCGCGCAGGGAAGCGTCGCTCGAGACGAGAACAATTCCGTCGTTGTCGCTGATGGTGATTTCGTAGATTGTGAACGAGTAGCCGACAGCGGATTCGATCAGCGAGTTGAGCGTGCTGCTGTTGTCAAACGTATTGCGGACATAGGCGCGCACGTCTGCCGGGCTCGGCGAGGCAGGCGCTTCACCGCGCAGGGCGGCATCTTTGAGCGCCTGGTTGCAGGCGTCGTAAACCTGCTGCGCGACGAAGCGTGCGCGGTCTTCTGCTTGCCGCAGAACTTGTTTCGTGAGCCGCGCGATGTATAGGCCGGACACACCGGTGACCACGGCGAGAACAAGCACCGAGGTCGCCAGCGTGAATTTAGTTTTCAGGCTGAGACGCATTTTTCCGCCCCGCCTCGTATTCTTTCAATTTGTTGTGAAGTGTTTTCAGGCTGATGCCGAGAAGTTCGGCAGCACGGGTCTTGTTCTGGCTGGTGGCGGCAAGCGTCTGCACGATCAACTCGCGCTCGACGGCATCTACCGTTGTGCCCACCGGAAAGTGGATTCCGCCAAGCCCGGTGGCCGACCTTGCCGGAGCGCGCCCGAACTCCGAAGGAAGATGCTGCCGCGTGATGGTGCCGCGGTCGGAAGCGATTGTGGAGCGCTCGAGCACGTTGCGCAACTCGCGCACATTTCCCGGCCAGGGATAGGACTTGAAGAGGTCCATCACGTCCGCGCCCACGCCCGAGACTTTTTTCCCGTGCTTCTCGGAGATTTCCGCCAGCAGGTGTTCAATCAGAAGCGGCAAATCGTCTTTGTGCTCGCGCAACGGCGGCAAGTGGATGTGAAATACATTCAAGCGGAAGTAGAGATCCTGGCGCAGGTGGCCGTCGGCCACGGCCTGCTCGGGATTCTTGTTCGTGGCTGCCACCACGCGCACGTCCACCGGCGTCTCCACTTTGCTCCCCAGCCGCCGCACTTTGTGATCTTCGAGGACGCGCAAAAGTTTCGCCTGCGTCTGCGCGGGCATCTCGCCGATTTCATCGAGGAGCAGCGTGCCGCCGTCGGCCAATTCGAAGCAGCCGATGCGGCGTTCGGCCGCGCCGGTGAAGGCGCCCTTCTCGTGCCCGAAAATTTCGCTCTCCATCAGCGATTCGGGGATGGCGGAGCAATTGATGGCCACAAATGGCCGATCGGCGCGTGGCGACAGCATATGAATGGACCGAGCCACCATTTCCTTGCCCGATCCCGTTTCGCCGGTGATGAGCACGGAAGCGGTGGAGGGCGCAGCCATCTCTACCTGCCGCATCACCTCCTGCATATCGCGCGAGGCGCCGACAAGAGTGCCGAGCCTGCCCGCGTCGCGCAACTGGCGCGTCAAAGCGGCGACGGCCTGCTGGTCCCGCACGCGTCCGAGCGCCCGGTCGAGCAGCGCGCGGAGGACCGGCGGCTTCAAAGGTTTTTCGATGTAGTAGTAGGCGCCTGCTTCGATGGCTTGTACGATGCGTTCGTCGCTGCCGCGTCCGGTAATGATGATCACCGGCGTGCGAAGGATTTCATCGCCCAGATGGCGCAACAAATCGAGGCCGTTCATGCCAGGCAGCTCGACGTCCGCGAGAACAACGTGAGGCGAAAATTCCGGAAATTTCGCCAGCGCATCTTCGCCGCTGCCCACGCCCAGGACTTCGCAGTTCCATTTCCGCAAAAGGGCTTCGTAGCCCTTGCGAGCGTTTTCCTCGTCTTCAACGATCAAGACGCGCTGAAGGGAATTGTTGTTGGGCGCCATCAGGAATTGAATCTACCAGTAGTGCCGGTGAAATCCAAGGGAACGCGACGGGCGGTCCTGATGCAGTTCAGACAGCAACACCACGAGCAGGGCCTCGCCGACGGACCCATCTCTGCCCGGTGCCCCCCACCAGGATGCGTCTAATTTCGCCGGAGGGCGAGGGGACGAGCCAGAACCAGCTCCAGCTTGGTGTCCTTTTCAACCGTGAGTTCCTGGCCAAAGCCGGAGGTGATCATAAACGCAGTGACCGCGCCGATCCCAGCGCCAATCGCGGCTTCTTTGGGATTGCGTGCGACCACTCCCGGGGCCGCTCCCGCGAATGCGGCAGCCGCTATGGCTTCTTCCTCGCGTTTCCGCTGGCTGGATCCGACGACGATCTCGCCCTCGTGGTCGAAGACGACGCGAATGGAGTGAACGCCGGGTGCATCGATCAACTGCGCCACCAGCGGCTTTCGTCCGGCGCGCGTTTGAATATCATCAAACGTAAGCCACAGGCGCGCACGACCGATTTTTTCTGCGGGCTCGACCTTGTCGATGTGGCCCTGAATTTCTGCCCCCGATGGCAACACACTTCCATCGGCAGCAGTCAGAGGTTCGAGAGTGATTGTGCGAAAGCGCTTGCCTGCTTTGTCTTCCTTGGTGCACAGCTTATCCTGCAGTGCGACTAAGAATCGCGTTCCGGCGGGGACCACGTAGGCTGCGGACGGCAAATCCTGTGCCGGCGATCGCGGCGGTGCGGCTTGCTCGGATTGTTCAGGCTGGTTCGGCGAAGATGACAGCTGGTCTTGCGCGAATACCGGCGTCCCGGCTGCGGCCAGAAAAGCGGCGACAGCCAGAAGCATAGTTCTGCATTTCATATGCTTCTCCTCTTGTAGTTTGGCTTGCCGCCCTTCGCCGGGAAGAAAAGGGTGTGTAAGACAACTATACACTGAGATGGCGCAAAACGGACAGGGGTGGCCCGTGAGCTGTGCATTCCCCTGCATAGCCGCCGGGGGTGGGAGCGCGGAAAAATGTTGTACGTTGAATCGTCGCACCTGAATTATAATCCGCCCGAATTCATTGGCTTACTCGGACTTGGGCGCCCCGGCTCTGGTTACTCGGGCATCGGCACTAAATTCATCAGTCCCCGTTCTTCCCCGATGCGTCGCTTGCGGGAGAAGTTTCATTGGCGAGAGCGGGCACACTCGAAGAATTCCAAGGATGCAAGGAATCGGCAGGGAAGAAATAAGGAGGAATGAATGAAATTCTTGGGACGCGCGGGAATCCTACTTTTGACGTCTCTTTTCCTTATTTCGACCTCCTTCGCGGACGGCAATAAATCCGACCGCAACAGCAAGGCCGCTGAATCATCCGCGACGGCGACCACTGATTCCGCAGCAAATCCAGCGCCTGAGTCCTCCAGTGATGCTGCGCCCCAGCCGGTTGCGACAACCACGGCCAGCACGCCCGCGAATCACGGTGCAAAGCCCGTGCCACAACCTGCACCGAAAGGCTCGTCCTCGAGACGCCCAGAAAACGATGAGCAGGCCCCGAAGTGGACTCCGATGCCCGCCCTCGATGGCAACCCCGGCCTGTTCACGCTGGAAACGGGAGAGATCTTGCCAAAAGGCGGGTTCAACCTGGCAATAAGCTTCAACAAATTCTCGCGCATGCCCGGCAACATTACCGTCCTCCAGATTGTTCCCGCAGTCGGAATCGGAGTCAACAGATGGCTGTCTGTTTTCATGCAGTTCGAGCCGCACGAACACATTCACGTGGGCCAGCCGACTGAGTTGAGCCTGAATACGCCGACTACTAACCCGCAGTTCCAGAACACGATATATCGCTCGCTTCTCCCCGGGACGGGGCTGCCGCCCGCCTACGTGGAAGATGACCCGTTCGCCTCGCACAGTGGCGGCGGCTACGGCGAGGTTGATTTGGGATTCAAGATCGGACTGCTCTCGGAGAGAAGAGGAAACCGGCTCAGCCTTTCCATTCGAAATGACTTTTACATTCCGACGAGGACAGGCCTGGGCAGCCTGCTCACAAACCAGGTCCAGTACGGAAATTTCAGTTACGGCATTGGCCTGGAAGCCAGCAAGATGATTCTCCATCGGAACATCCTGGCGACGATTGACTGGTCCTATCGCTTCATGCGCGAGCAAAGTTTCACGGTTGCGGGCGGGACGCCCCCCGTTCAGGTGCTGGACCTCGGCGATCAAATGCGGACCGGGGTGGGTTTGCTGATGTTTCCGGACAAGCGCTTCAACATCATCACGGAATACTCCTCGTTGATTTATTTGCGCCAGGGACTACCGAATACCAGTCTCGGGGCACGCGATCCAGTGGACAACGTCACGGGGATCCGGTTCTATCTGGGGAAGAGAGTGGCAATCGATGTCGGCTACCGCTATGCGATGAACCTCAACAATCACCTGGACCGCAACGGCTTCATTTTCAAACTCGCAGGCGCTTACTGGCCGGAAAAGCCGAGGGAGCCGGACTCGCTCACATCATCCTGCTCGGTGGACAAGCCGTCGGTGACCGAAGGGTCGAATGATCTGGTGCAGGCCACCGCCGCGGCGACCGATTCCTATGGTCATCCGCTGACCTACAATTGGACGGCGACCGGCGGAAAAATCAGCGGCAGCGGCCCTTATGCGCGCTGGGAATCGAGCGGTGCTGCTCCGGGGGCTTACGCGCTGACGGCCCATGTGGACGATGGCGCCGGCAAGACCTCGAGCTGTTCTGCTTCTGTAACGGTGCAGCCCAAGCCTGCCGCCGCAGGCCGCGAAAATCGGTGAATGCCCGTTGGCGCTGAGCGGCGCCACGGTGAATAAGGCATACAAGCGCGAACTCGGCGATGTGGACGTGTGCCTGCAGACCGAATCGGTGGCAAAGGCTGCGCTCGCGGCCTAAGCGGCGACCGGATCAATCTATGCGGGCTCATTTGGAGAGGGACTGTGTGTTTTGGATTTTTCTCCTGCGTCGGCGATTGCGAGCGGAGGAGCGTTCGGCAGGTTAGCCATCCGTAAAATTACTTAGATTTTCTTTCGGTTTCAGGAATTGAAAGCCAAACTGGGGCGGATATCGCTCCCGAACTTGCACTCTACAGAGACGACAAGACTTACAACTTTACGTAACATTACGGACTTGTCAATCATTCCATTTTGACACTACACTTCCCGGCATGAAATCCCGCTGCTCTTTCTAAATCCAGCAATCTGAGGCAGAACACCAAGTGTTCCCATTTGGTGCCTGCATTGCTTCCAAATGCAGGAAGAGTAACACCGACAGGAAGGACACGAGAAATGTCGAGTGCAACCGAAGCCGTCCTTGCCCCTGAACGCCCGACGCCCGTGACTGTGCTCATCGTGGATGATGAGAACACCACTCGCAATCTTTGCCGTGACGTGGTGGCAGAATCCGGGCTGCGCGCTCGCCTGGCGTCGACCACAGAGCAAGCGCTTGAGATCCTGGACCAATTTCCGGTGGACATTGTAATCACCGACCTGCGCGTGCCGGAGATGGGCGGCCTTGAATTGCTGAAGCGCATCCGCGAGGCATACCAGCGGACGGCAGTAATCGTGCTGACGCAGTACGGGACGATTGAGAGCGCCGTGGAAGCGACCCGGATGGGGGCCGCGGACTATGTCACGAAGCCGTTCCACATCCCCGAGCTTCGGACCAAACTTGATCGCGTCGTCCGCTCGCTTGAATTGGACCAGGAAAACCGCCTACTGCGCGAACAGCTGCGCACGCGCCCAGGCTTTGGTGGCCTGATCGGGCTTTCTCCAAAGATGCAGCGCGTGTACCGGCTGATTGAGAAGGTGAGCCAGCACAACTATCCGGTGTTGATTCTGGGGGAGAGCGGAACGGGCAAGGAGCTGGTGGCGCGGTCGATTCATTTCTCGGGCCCGCGCAAGAATAAGCCGATTGTGCCGGTGGATTGCTCCGCACTCGTTCCCACACTCATTGAATCTGAATTGTTCGGGTACGTGAAGGGCGCCTTTACCGGTGCGATGCACACCCGCCAGGGATTGATGGAAGTCGCCAATGGCGGGACGCTTTTCCTGGATGAAATTGGCGATCTCCCTGTGGATCTGCAAGCCAAGCTTCTTCGTGTGCTGCAGGAGAAAGAGATCAGGCCGGTGGGCTCGACGGATCGCGTCCCCATCACCGTGCGGATCATCGCGGCCACGAATCGCGATCTCGAAGCCGCCGTCCGGCAAGGCAACTTTCGACAGGAT
>JBGPZR010000278.1:0-3822 GCA_041493845.1 Terriglobia bacterium
GGCGTTCGTCGAAGCTGGACAAACGGCTCCGCTGCCAGCACGCGCGCAGACAGGCAGTGCGGATTGATCATGCACGACGCAAAGACAAAAGAATCCGACAACCTCGAGATCGGCCAGATATCCGACGCCTTTCTCGAGAAGTACAACCGTCCGGGCCCGCGCTACACCAGCTACCCGACTGCGCCGGTGTGGAAGGACGATTTCGGCCCTGACGATTTCGAAAAGTATTGCGAGCGGTCGGAAGAGCGGGCTACTCCTGTTTCGCTCTATATGCACCTGCCCTTCTGCGAAAGCCTCTGCCTGTTCTGCGCCTGCACCGTTTCCATACAGAAAGACAAGCGCGTTGCAATTCCCTACCTCGACACATTGAAGCGGGAAATTGATCACATGGCACGCCACGTTTCAAAGAAACGGCCGGTGATTCAATTTCACTGGGGCGGCGGCACGCCGACCTATCTTTCGCCGGCACAAATGGAAGATCTCTTCGGCCACACTCGCGAGCGCTTTTCGTTCGCGCCCGACGCCGAAATCGGCATCGAGGTTGATCCGCGCGTCACAAGCCGCGAGCATCTGGAAACTCTGCGGCGCCTTGGCTTCAACCGCCTGAGCATGGGCATTCAGGATTTCGAACCCAAAGTGCAGGAGACGATTCATCGCGTGCAGCCGTATGAGATGACGCGCGATTTGATCCTCGCCGCCCGCGAACTCGGCTTTGAGAGCCTCAACGTGGATCTCATTTATGGCCTGCCGTACCAGACGGCCACCAGTTTCCGTGCGACGATTGACCGCACGGTCACGCTCGCGCCGGACCGCGTCGCGATGTTCAGCTACGCCCATGTGCCCTGGCTGAAAAAGCAGCAGGGATCATTCGCCCAGCATTTGCCTGAGGGCATGGAAAAATTCCGAATCTTCCGTGCCGGCCTCGAGCAATTTCTGGGCGCGGGCTATCTCTACATCGGCATGGATCACTTCGCGAAGCCCGACGACGAATTGGCCGTCGCGCAGCAAAATCGCACCCTCCATCGGAATTTTCAGGGTTACACCACAAAGGCCGGAGCGGACCTCTACGGAATGGGCGTCAGCGCCATCAGCTCGCTTGGCGAAGCCTACGCACAGAATCGCCGCGAAGTGCCCGCCTACCAGGCCGCGATTGCCGAGCGAGGCATCGCCACTATGCGCGGCTACCGGCTGTCGGCCGACGATCGGATTCGTCGAGCTGTCATCGGCCGGCTCCTTTGTCACACCGTCATCCCGAAAAGCGAAGTCGAAAAGGAATTCTCAATCTCTTTCGACGACTATTTCGCCCCGGAGGTCCAGCGCCTTGACGAATTTCGCGCCGAAGGGCTTGTCGCCCTCGCGCCCGGTGAAATTCGCGTCACTGCGCTGGGCCGCATTTTCATTCGCAACGTCGCCATGACCTTCGACCGCTACCTCCACGAACAGCAAATGGACCAGCGACCGCTGTTCTCGAAAACACTCTGACGGGCGGACCCATGTTCGATCCCAAGCAGGTCATCGTCGTTGGCGGCGGAATCTCCGGGCTTGCCTGCGCATTCCGATTGCAACAGCTTGGCGTTCCGGTCACGCTTCTGGAAGCCTCAGAACGGGTTGGCGGACTGGTCGGTACTGTCGAAAAGGATGGCCTGCTCCTCGAGTCGGGCCCGCAGAGCTTTCAGGGGACCGACTCGATCCTCGAATTGATCCGGCAAGTCGGAATCGAAAACGAACTTCTAAATGCGGACCCTCGCGCTCCCCGCTATGTCCTCATGCGCGGCAAACTGCGTGAAATCCCGATGTCGCCCCAGGCGCTGCTCACTTCTTCCCTGCTCACGCCCGGCTCGCGATGGAAGATCGCCTCGGAGCCATTTCGAAAAACGCGCCCTCCTTCGAAAGAGGAATCCGTCGCCGATTTCGTGCGGCGGAAATTCGGGCATGAAATTCTCGAATATCTCGTCGCGCCATTCGTTTCCGGCGTGTATGCAGGCGATCCGGAAAAGCTGAGCCTGCGGGCGGCGTTCCCCACGCTCGAGGAATGGGAGCGGGAGTACGGCAGCATCTTGCGCGGCGCGATGAAATCGCGTCCGGCAGAAGACAAGCGCACGGGGCCGCCCCCACTCTGCTCTTTCCGCCACGGTGTCGCCACTCTGGCGCGCGCGCTCGGCGACAAACTCGGCACGAATCTTCGTGCAGGTGCGCGCGTGCTTGCCGTGCATCGCATCGGCGAAGCCTCCGCCCGCAAATATGAAATCCGCGTCGCGAGCGGCGGCCGTGAGGAAGCGATCACGGCGCGAGCGGTCGTCGTCGCCACACCGGCCTACGCCGCCGCGCACCTTGTGAGCGCCGTTTCCTCGCCGCTCGCTCACACGCTTTCCGGAATCGCCTATGCGCCGGTCGCAGTCGTTGCCGCAGCGTATTACGCCCAGCAGATCGGGCGGTCGACCGAAGGCTTTGGCTTTCTCGTCCCACGCAGTGAAAAACTCCACACGCTCGGCACCGTCTGGAACTCCTCGCTTTTCGCCGGTCGTGCCCGCGATGGGATGGTGACGATGACCAGTTTCATAGGCGGGGCTACGGAGCCTGAGATCGTCGAGAAACCCGAAGAAGAGATCGCTGCAATCGTGCAGGATGAGAATGCGCGCGTGCTTCAGATCACCGGGCCGCCGGTGGCGGGCGCTGTCTGGCGCCATGCGAAGGCGCTGCCGCAGTACAACCTCGGCCACGGCCACATCGTCGAAGCGATTCGTGACGGCGAGCGCGCCAATTCCGGACTTTTCTTTGCCGGAAACTACCTCGAAGGGCCTGCACTGGGGAAATGCGTCGAAGTCGGAAGTCAAACGGCCGAAGCGGTGCGCACGTATCTGCAGTCGCCCGAGTAGCATCGGCAGCATCGGCCGGGAAAAGAGCGCGCGCTATGAATCGGCAGCCAACAGCTTGTGGCGCATGGTCAAGCGGTAGCGCCGGCGCTCCCCCGCTTCGCGAAAGCGGCGGCGATCATCCTCCGTTTCAAGGATCAGCGGAGGCACAGAGTGCGGTTCTCGGTTTTGATCAATCGCCACAAATGTGACGTAGGCGCTGCTGGTGTGCTTGCGCTCGCCGGTCAAAATATTTTCAGAGAATACCTTCACCCCCACTTCCATTGAGGTGCGGAACACGCGATTTACGCTCGATTTCAGCACGATCCACTCCCCCACGCGAATCGGAAAGCGGAAATCCAGGTAGTCAACCGACGCCGTCACCACGTGGCTGTTCGAGTGCCGGTGCGCCGCAAGCGCTCCTGCGATGTCGATCAAAAACATCACCCGGCCACCAAGCATGTTACCCAGCGGGTTGGCGTCGTTCGGCAGCACAGCTTCTACCATCTCCGACCTCGAGGCGCTGACGGGCTTGCCAGCGGCGCCCGGTTGAGCCGCCTGCTTCATTTCAGCGCGTGCTTTCTGCTTCTTCAGCTTTATCATGCGAGTGGATAGGCTCCTGGCGCGGGGGCTTGTACAACGAACGGGGCTTGTACGTGCTTGGCGCACATGCACAAGCCCGTTATAATACGCGCTTTCAACCCATGACCCAAACTCAGAAGTCGCGTCGCGAAACGCTCGAGCAGTTTGTCGCCGAGAAACCAACGGACGCGTTTGCCCGCTACGGCCTCGCGCTCGAATGCGTGAAGCTGGGCGACGATCCGGCCGCCACGCAGCACTTCCAGAAGCTCCTTGAAGCTCATCCCGAATACGTCGCCGGCTACTATCAGTTCGGCCAGCTCCTCGCGCGGCTGGGCCGCCTGGAGGAAGCGCGCAAGCTGCTTTCGGACGGCATCATCGTCGCGCAGAA
>JBGPZR010000130.1:0-6144 GCA_041493845.1 Terriglobia bacterium
GCGCGGCTGGAGAGGATTATCGAGGTCCACGACCACCAGGCCGCGGTCGCACAGAATATAGGCGTAGGTGCCGGCAATGGTGATGCGCTGCGCCCCGTTCAAAACCCCGTTGGGGTTGAATGCGAGCGCACGCTTCAGAAAATTATTCCTCGGATCGCCATCGAGCAGTGTGCTCACACCCGGGCTCTTGCCCTTCAGGTTTGGATCGCCAACGATCACCAGACCCTCGAATTTGTCCGCAACGTAAAGGAAGGCGTAGAGCGGATGAATGGGCTGTTCTTCATTCTCCGGCCGGTGCGTGCGAGCGGGATCGAGAGCCTGCGTGGAGGGGCTGGCCACAGCCATCGCGTATTTAGTTTTCAGATAGAAACGCTGGCCGAGCGGGGAGACCGGCGCGGTAATCACGCGCTCCGAAAAACCCTTGTTGTCGATATTGGCCACATCGTAGATGCGAAGCCCGCCCTTGCCGAGCGCAGCGTACAAGTATTCGCCGCGGAGTTGAGCGTCGAGCACATTCCCGGCGTGATGGTAAGCCTCCTTGAGCTCGCTGCCGGCGCTCTGATGCCGCCGGTAATTGTCCGGATAGGCCAGCCTGTGAAGATAGCTGCCGATAATGGCCGGCGGTTCATCGTGTTCCGCGACGGCCACGGCATCAAATCCCTTCGCGCCGTCTGCAACATAAATATAGCGGCCCATAAAATTAAGCAGGTTCGTGCCCTGGAGCAGAACTTGCGCCATCCAGGCGTTGTTGTCGTTGCGCTCCGAAACGTGGCAGTCGTCGCAGGCTTTCGTTTCTTTCGCGCGAACTGTGTGAGGAACAAAAGTACTGAATGCGGTGCCGCTGAATCCCTCGGAGGAAACCGTCTGCTGCATGTAATAAAGCCACTCGCGGTTCTGATTTTGCGAGCTCACCACAATGGCGCAGGAAGAACGCGCCGGAGCCACTCGATGGCCCGTCACCGTGCCGTCAATCCCCAGCATGAACCCGTCGTCGCGCAGCACCTGGAAATCGTAGGCCGTCCAGTTGCGTGTGGTGAGGCCTTCATTGTGCAGCATGGGCTTGCGTTGATTCGCCATCATAGCCAGATGGCAGCCGAAACAGTTGGGCGTCCAGGAAGTGTGGCAGGCATAGCAAGTCATCCTGCTGTTCGGATGCGCCAGTTGTGATTCACCGCCGGCGGGAATGGATCCCCAGGTTTTCCCGTCGGTCTGAATCGTCTTGGACCAGCGTGATTTTTCGCTGTAGTGAGAATTCCCGGGCGTGATGGTGTCCAGCACCTGCACCACTTCCCATTCTTTACCGGGTTCGACCATGGATCGCTGAAAGAGCTTTCCGTCTCTCCATTCGAATCGGCGGAGGTTCCACGGCGTGCGATAGGCATCCAGGTGGGTCCCGCCCGGAGGAGCAGCCGGCCCGGACGTGGTCAGTGTCGCGCGCTTTTCTACGGTGCCGTGGCAATCGGTGCAATCAAGCTCGATGGCGGCACGCGGCTCCCCGTAGAGTTTTCCGTTGCCATGAGCATCCTGTTCGAAGTGGCAATCCACACAGTGCATTCCCTTTTCCAGGTGGATGTCTTTCAGGTGGACAGCTTTGTTAAATTTTTCGGGATCAGTGGGAGCAACAATTTTCCTCTCGGCGTCTAGGAGATTTCCTTTGCGGTCTCGTTCGTACACGGCGCGGAAAACCCAGCCGTGGCTGTGAAAATCGGCGAACTGGCTTTGCTGGAGCTGCTTGTTGAATTCCGGGCTGCCAACTTTCTCGAGAAATTGTCGATTCGACCAAAGGCCACGGGCCGCCGCGCCTTCCGGATTCCGCAATGCGACTTGAAATCTCTCTTCTTCGGTTGGATTTCGCTGCTGGGGCGGGTACATGAATTCGCCGTCTGCTTCGTTGTCCCACCAGGTGTAACCAAAATAGGTAGTCTCCATATTCGTGCCCGGGTGGACATGGCAAACCATGCACTGGCTCGAGGGAATCGCGCGGGTAAAACTGTGGCGAATGGGATGCCCGGACTGATTCTTCGCGACGGCAGGATCAGACGATGCGCTTTCCCCGAGGTGGCCGAAGCGAGCAAAGGGGCCTGAATGCTCGGGCGAACGGTCGTTGGCATAAATCACGTGGCACGCCGAGCAGCCGCTACCGCGATAATCCCCCGGCTCGTCGTTTGTTCCCGGCAAAGAAAGAAGCGGATCAAGAAGGCGCGTTTTTTGCAAACCGAGAAATACGGGATCGGTGCGGAGCAGAGTGCCAAAGCCACGATCCCCCAACTTGTCGTCCGGACGCCCCGAGTCCTCTTCCCGATTGGGATTGCCGATCTCACCTTTTTTCGCGCCGCCGCGTTCGAACACGCGCAAGACGTTGCCCGGCTGCGAAATCTCCCAGCGTTCCAGCGGCGTAAGTTCGGGCAAAACGCCCTTCGCGCGAGTTTCCTCCGGTGTGGGAGCTGGGACTGTGCGCATTGATTGCGGAAGGCCATCAGGCGAATAACTCTCGCCGAAGCGCGCGTTTTTCAGTGGGAATGAACCATTGTTGTAAAGCGCCGCGCCCCAGAGCATGCCGCCGTGCGTCATCATGCTGGTGCTCACTTTGAGGACTTCCGCTGCATGACAATCTGCGGTGCCGCAGGTTTGTGGAGCAACGCGCAGATCTCCCGGGTTGACGAAGCGAACATACTCGTAACTTTCGCGGAGCCACTTTGTGAATACGCGCTCTGCGCCCGGCGAACCCCGTGGGAATTCGGGATTGCGCGGCTGCGGGTGCGCCTGATTCTTCACCTGCTGATAGCCAGCAGAATCTCTGGCGGTGCCCGGAGGCAGACTCGCGGTCGCATCTCCGCCATGGCAATCCACGCAGCCGAGCCGCACGGTGCCGGTCGGATGCATGGTGGGCTCGTCGGTGCTGATGTGGCAGGTGATGCAGCCGGCGCTTTTGCGATCGGCCTCGGCCTGCGTTTGCGTCAGCAGGCTCGACTGCGGCGACTGCGCCCGCGAACGATGCTCCGCCGCAAACAGCAAAACAAGCACCACAAAAAATGCAGAAACCGCAAGCCGCCGGACATTCAGCAAGCGAATCAAGCTGCTCCTCCAGGCCACCGAGCGATCCACGTCATGCACCGTCTTAGGCACTCCCGCGTTCATCCGGGTTCCATTTCAAAACTGAAAGCGCAAATCTGTAAACAAAGAAAACAACGTCTTGCCACCATAGATGTCGCGAAATCCCTGGCCGGGAACCAGCGCGGCAGCCCCGGCGGTAATGGAAATGTTTTCAGTCAGCGGTGGACGGTAGCGCACGCCGATGCTCGAATCCACTCCGATCGTGTGGCGAATGGGCGACTGGAAAAGGAGGAGCTCGAGCGGCTCGGTGCGCTCAAACCTCAAGTAATTTACGTTCACGAAGCTGCGCAGCTTTGGGGTTAGATCGAAATTCGCACCAGCATTCACGAGAAGTATTCCGGGATTGACGAAGTTGGCTTGCCCTTCGTCTTTGTTCGAGCGCAGGCTCGGCAGCAGACTATTGGGAGGTGTCAACGTGACGCCGGAACCAGTCAGCCGGATGCCCTCGCGATTCCACAGGCTGAAGATCCCGCCGGCGAACTCAGGAAAATCCTGGATGGCATCAAAACCGCGCGCGCCCCCGCTGCGCGGATCCGCGGATCCGGAAGCGTAAAAGACGGAGCTCTTGAAGCGCGCCCAATCTTTGTCCACCGAAAGTTCGAGCGCGGCCATCTGAGCGTTGATCGTGACGCGGCGGCCGGCAATGGCGTTGAGGCTGTCGTCGCCCAACGCCTGATAAAACGCATGCGTCACGTTTACGGGGCCGATGTGTCCATCGCCCGTCCAGCCGAGGTAGGCCGCGCGGATGCTGTGCGGTTGCACCATGTTGTTCGAAACCACGCCGCCAACGGGAGCGGGGCGCACCAGAAAACCATTGTCATCGAAGTGGATGGTGGCATCGTCCTTGTTGTAGTGAAAACTGAATTGCGCCGTATAACCCTTGAAGAAGAAATCCTGCCGGTACACGTTGGCGATGATGACCTGTTGGTTTCTCAGCGCAAACGAGTTCAGCCCGCTGTTAGTGTTTTTTTCCAGGAAGTTGAAGTAAGCCAGATTGTATTGATAGCGATTGGATTTCAAATTGCCGAAGAGTCTGATGCCGGGCTGCTCCTCCACGAATAGGAACCCACGAAAATCGCTGTTGAATCCTTGAATGCCTGCCCGGACGGAAATGAAATCGTAGTTTCGGCTGAGGTCGTGAAGTTTCACCTCTGCAAACGCTTCCTGCAACCCGAAATGAGAATCAAGGCGCGTCGTGCCGGCGCGGACATCGATGTTGACGATACCGAGCTCGCGCACATCCAGATAATTGAGGCTGACCGCGGGAGTCACGCGAATGCGCCAGTCCACCGGGCGAAATGAGGTGTCTCCGTGAAAAAGATCGAAAGAGAACAGGAAAACCTGATCCAAGAACCCCTGTCCGCCCTTGCCGAAAAATTCGCTGCTCCCGGGACGCGCAGTGCTGACGTCGCTTGGAACCGGCAAGCGACGCCCGTCAAAAAAAGTGTCGCTCAGCCCGGTCAGAATAAGAAACGTCCGCTGGCCGAAGATGGGCACGTCGCCTTTTAGTTTGTTCTGATTAAATGGATCCCACCACCGCCCTTTCACGTATGGGTGCTCGCCGCCCGTTCCGTAGCGGTCCCAATCGGGCATGGTGATGAGCCACCGATCCGGCTCCGGATGGAAAACTTGATCGGAGGACGGGAGCGATTGCGGCAGAGTTGCTGCAGCACCGGGCGCGGTCTCCGGGCGCTGCACTGCTTCAGGATATTTTCCCTGGACAGGCTCAGGCGCAGCAGTTGGAGCAGCCGTCTTCACCTGGGGCAATTCAGGGAGGCCCGTGGGAGGCGGTGCGGCGGCAGGGAGCGGCGTGAGCTTGATTTCGCGGACCAAAACCTGGCCGGGCTTGAGTGCCAAGCTGGCTTCGATAAATTCCTCGTAACCTTCGCTCGCGACTTTCAGTTCATACGTGCCGGGGAGCAGATCAATGAGCCGGAAGACGCCCTCGGCGTTGGTCAGTTTCTCTTGATGCGTTCCCGACTTGAGATTGCGCAAAACCACATTGGCGCCGACGATGGCTCTTCCAGTCGGGTCGCGCACAATCCCCTCGAGCGCGCTCTTCTGCTGTGGCGCCTGCCCAGGAATTCGCTGCTGGTTGGTAGATTGCTGGGCAGGCTCGCCGCGAATCGCGCCGGGGCACAGCACGGCGGCAATCAGTGGAAGAAATGCCAGCAGATTCAGAGCCGCGCGCTTTCGATGGATAGTGAATGCCGAGTGCAACCTCTTGGTCCTTGGCTGTCCCGCGAATTTTCTTGCTGAATAACTTGCTCGGCCTTGCTATCACAGGTGTTTCAGAAGGAGCAAGCGTTTTCCATGGATTCGCGGCGAGGCTCCCAAAATCGTGATTAAGGCGAGATTCCATTGCGGGAACAGATATGACAGCACAGCGAGAGAGCATTGAGTACAAACCTGCGCTATGGTAGGAATGTCCGAACGCATATGCATCTCGTTTCCAATAGAAGTTCGACGGCTTCACTTCTGGGACCCGCGGGGCTGGCGATTGTTCTCAGCATTGGCCTGTGCGCATGCGGCGGCGGTGGCGGGGGCAACGGTGCTGTTGCACCACCCCCGCCGGTGGTTCCGCAGGTACTTTCACAGAGTGATGTAACGGCATTGGTGCAAGCCGCGGCCACGGCGGCTCAGTCGGACACGATGGCGGTCGCGGTGGTTGACCGCCTGGGGCGCATCCTTGCAGTTTACAAAGGGCCTTCCGCACCGGCTCTGGTGCCGGGCAACTTTGGGGTGATGGTGCCGCCCGATGAATTGGCAGTTTCGCTCGCCCGCACCGGCGCCTTCTTCAGCAACGATCAGGCGCCGCTTTCTTCGCGCACAGTGCGCTTCATCAGCGGCGTACATTTTCCGCCGGGAATCGCGAACACACCCAACGCTGCGCTCTACGGGATTGAAAATACAAATCGCGGATGCACGCTTTCGCCCAGCCTGATTGCGACTGTGCCTCCCGCTACCACGATTAGCGGGATGAGTCCCGGCCTCGGTATCGCCACAGGCAAGGCGGACGTCAACGACAGC
>JBGPZR010000121.1:0-6510 GCA_041493845.1 Terriglobia bacterium
CGGCTGAGATTCGCGGCGAAAGTGCCGCCGACAGCGGCGTCGCCTTCGCCCATGGAATGGCACGCGAGACAGCCGCGGGATTCAAAGAGCTGCTTCCCGTGGGCTGCATTGCCGGGCTGCTGATGCTCGAGCGGCGGGCCCGTGAGCGAACTCTGCCAAATAAACGCGGAAATCGCCTCGATATCGCCCGTCTGGAAGCGGAACTGCGGCATTTTCGTCGTGGGACGGAATTCGCGCGTGTGCCCGATCCAGTATGGGATCCATTCCTTGCGCAGCTTCATGCGCGCTTCTTTGAGGTCCGGGCCGACTTTTTTTACTTCCTGCTGGAGGTCGTGCGCGCGCTGTTCGAGCGATTCGGCCTGCGTGTCGAGGCGGCTGACTTCGACAGTGAGGTCGGTAGCCTGCGAATAATACTTCTCTGCGGCGGCATTATCCGGGGCGCGGTCGCCGAGTTTTTGGAGGCGCGGAATTTCGAGCTCGTCGTCGGTTTTCTGTTTGGCGAGCTGGAGAATCTGCTGGCGCGCATTTACAAGCTGCTCGTCCTGATTGTCGAAACCCTGGAAGCGATGGCAGCCGGTGCAGCCCTTCTGCCGATAGAGCTGTTTGCCGAGATTGAGCACCGTGGCGTGCTCGGTGACCATGTCGGACGCGTGGCACTGCTGGCATCCGGCATCGAAATTTTCACGGTAGTAAAGCGGCCAGAGCCAGTGCTCGTAGCGGCCATGTCCGCGCCTGACGGAATCGATCGCGCGGCCGTTGCCGCCGTGGCAGGGAGAGCAGCCAAATTTTTCAAGCGCATGCCATCGGATCAAGTCGGGATCCGGATGGCTCGAGAATGGCGCATCGGTGCTCTTGGACATGCCGAGATCGGCTTTCGTGACTGTCAGGAGCGCCGGCACATATTCGGGAGTAGTGGCAACGTGACAGGACTGGCAGCGGTCCACCAGTCCCGCGCCGCCGAGATTATTGATGGTGGCGCCCGAGGGATTCACGTTGATCTGAATAATTTTCTGATCGAAGTCGCGCATGCTGTGGAGCAGGCCTTCTAGCGAGGTGGAACTCAATCCGGGGAGATGCTCGGAAGCGTATAGCGTCACGGCGTCGCGTGCGGCTTTGGCGGGCTTGTCAACCTCGCCCCGCCTGGCTACCAGGGTGGCGCGTTCGCCCATGATATTCGTGAACGTGTCGTTGAGCTCGTCGGCGGTGAAGACTTTGTTCTTCTCGATCTTGCCGCCCGCGACAGGCCAGTCCACTTTCCAAGTATCTTTACGGCCTGCCAGCAGTTCTTTCAGGCGCTTGGCCTTCAGGTCTTTGTCTTCCGGGGGAATAATTTCGTATTGGTAGACGAGCGCGCCAACTTTTCCGCGGGCGTCCTTGAAGGCGTCGCCCAAGGCAGCGCGCTGCTCGTCGAGGAGGGCAATCTGCTTGGCGATATCGTCGTCTTGTGTCTTCGCGGCTTTTTCTAGCGCATCTGCTTTGGCGAGCAGGGATTTGTATTCAGGCGAAGAGTAAACGGCGTCCTCGTCCTGCTTTTCCTGCTTGATGTCCTTTTCGAGGAAACCGGAATAGGCGGTCGCAAAACGGCGCTGATAGGAGCGCCAGGGACGAAGCCCGTACACTTCATCGTAAAACGACCACGCGACCGTGAGCATCAGGAGCAGCGCAGAGATCAAAAGCGGAAACGTGAACGATCGGGTAGTGATCGGATCGTCTTGTGGGGTGGGGGTTAGAGGTTCAGGCACCCGGGGTCTCCTCGAAAGTGCGCGACACCGTGGGTACGGCGCAGCGTGCGCGTGCACCCGCGGCAGGAACTTCGAGGGCCAAGGCCCAGTCCCTTCCGGGCAGTTCATGCGGCGGCTGAAGCCGCGATCTGAAAAGAATGCTCAAACCGAGAACCAAGGCGTCACCCAGACGTACTTGATCGTGAATACAAGACGCAGCAGCATCTTCACTGGCAATGAGAGCATCAGGATCAAAAACGTGTACATGGTCACGAGCTGCAGCAGGCTCATGCGCTTGTAAATCTTGCGGCTGAAATCCGTGCGCATGCAGATCCAGTGAACCAGGAATGCGGCCGCGATGAAAAATATTGCAATCGGGAAAATGCCGAACACTACGCGCGCCCAGATGGCGGCCTGGTCCTTCGAGGTGTGAAGGATTGCCGCGAGCCAGGAACCGTCAATGCCGAAAACCTGGTCGAGATTGCGGTTGACGGCATAGTCCACGCGTTCCGCATCCCAGGTTTGTGTAGGCCAAAACCACATCCAGCCGGGGCCGCGAATAAACGTGCCGATAACGATCATCGCCACCCACAGGCCGACGAAACCCATGAGAAAAGTCCAGATCGAGAATCGCCGCTGCTTGTAGGTGTAATAGCCATTGCCAAGGGGATTGGCGTCAATGTAAGGAATGGCCATGAGTCCGACGATGATCAGCGTGGGCATCACCACGCCCGCAATCCAGGGATCGAAGTAAACGAGCATTTCCTGAAGACCCAGGAAATACCACGGCGCTTTCGCCGGGTTCATCGTGACGTTCGGGTTCGCAGGCTCTTCGAGCGGCGCATTGAGCGTAAGTGACCAGACCATCAACAACACCGTGACGAGGATGGCCACCAAAAATTCCATGCGCATCAGGTAAGGCCAGGTGTGAACTTCGCGCTCCCATTTGGGATCCCAGGGCTGCGTTTTCCGGTATTTCGTTTTCGCTGCCTGCGGATCGGATTCCAGGACGGCGATCAGGCGGTCGTTTTCGACGGCCTGCTTGAGCGCGTACCACATGAAAAATGGCATCACGAAAAGCAGCCCCACGATCGGAACATTGTCCGGCGCGGCGGCGATTTCCCAGAGCTGATGCCAATCACCAAACATCGTTCAGTCCTCGCACAAGAGAGATCCCTCGGCTCACTTCGTTCGCTCGGGATGACGATCCTCGCCGGATCGTCAGCTGACGCCAATCACCAAACATCTATCTGACCCCCAGAATCCGGCAGAACGCCGGCGGTGCGTCAACCCTAGCCCATGCCCGACGGGCGCAAAATCACCGGGCGCGGGCTGCGCTCTTCCTTGATCTCGGATTCAAGCATCACCGGCGCGGGGCCGGAAATGCCGCCGTCTTTTCGCACGCGCCAGAAATGTAGGCCCATGAAAATTGCGGCGATCAGCGGGATAGCGATGCAATGCCAGATGTACGCGCGCAGCAGAGCGTTCGCATCAACAATCGAGCCGCCGAGCAGTGCAAATCGGACGTCGTTGTATGGCGTCATCCCAATGAGCGCGCCGAACGGGCCTTCGCTGCCGAGCAACGGTGTGGCGCGGCCCATGTTCGTGCCGACGGTGACGGCCCAGAAGCCGAGTTGATCGTCCGGCAGCAGGTAGCCGGTGAAGGAGAGCAACATCGTGAGAACCATCAGCAACACGCCGACACACCAGTTGAACTCGCGCGGGCGCTTGTAGGAACCGGTCATGAAGACACGGAACATGTGCAGCCACACGGCGATGATCATCAAGTGCGCGGCCCAGCGGTGCATGTTGCGCAAGAGCTTGCCAAACGGCACGTCGTTTTCGAGATACAAAATATCGCGGAAGGCCTGAATCTTGGTCGGGTGGTAATAGAACATCAGGAGGACGCCGGTGAAGGTGAGGACGATAAAAAGATAGAAAGTGATGCCGCCCATTCCCCATGTGAAATTGTATTTCGTTGCGTCCCGATTCACTTTGGCCGGATGCAGATGGAAGAAAACGTTCGAGAGGACGCTGAGGGCGCGGTTGCGCGGCTCCTCGTCGTGCTTGACGCGGAACATCGAGCGATAAAGCTGACTCTTCTCAGGCTGCTTCAGCTCTTCAATCTGCTGTTTGGCTTTTTCCTCGAGCGTCTTGCGAAGAGCGGCAGCGCTCTCCTTCGCCTTATCGAGGACGCCTGTTTTGGATTTGTCGCCGTTCTCTTCCGGCATCAGCAAAGCTCCCAAGTTTGCGAAACAGCGAATCTAGACGTTCAAATACGCGCCCGTATCATTGAAATGGTTCACGCCGGCACGCGGATCGTTGACGTACAGGCGGCTGGTGTCCACGACAATCTTGCCTGTGGGATCGAGCTGAATGAAAGCGCGGTCCATGGGGCGCGGAGCAGGGCCTTCGAAATTGACTCCCTCGCTGTCGTAACCGCTGCCGTGGCATGGGCACTTGAACTTGTTTTCCGCCGACTTCCATTCGGGCGTGCAGCCCAGATGCGTGCACTTGGCGTAGATGACGAAAATGCGGTCGGGCTCGCGAACGACCCAGGAACGATTGGTCATCAGAAAGCGCTGCTCAATGCCGAGATTGAAGTCGGAAGGATAGCCGATGGTAAAAATTGTGTTGGGCTCGTAGAGGGCGCGCGGGAAGAAAAACCGCAGAAACATGAGGAAATTGACGCCGAGATAGCCCCAGATGCATGCCCAAACGATGCGGCGCCGGCTGGTATTAATTTCTTTGGCCGCCGCTTTGATGTCTGCCGCGGTGGATGCGTTCGTCCCCTGCGTCGCGGCACCCGCAGAGGGTGTTTCTGCAACCTTTCCTTCAGGAATTTCTGCCATAGACCCGTTTGAGTGCTTCGGTTCCTCGCAACATCGTTGAAGAAAAAATGCTCGCACTATGAAATCGAAATTCGGACATGTTTTTATATGACGAGGGGCAGCGAGTGTCAAGCGAAACTGAGGTGCGACTGGCGCAATTCGCGCCCCGAAGCGCAATTTTCGCGGCTTGAGCGCACCGGCAAGCGCCTGAGGCAGGTGAGAAATGTTAGAAGTCAGGCACCAGTGTAGGAACGCGTCTTGAGGCGCCGCGCAGCTTGTGGCAAATTCAAGTCGTGGTCCCTCCGATCCTGATTGCTCTATTCATCTTCCTCTTCGGGCTCATCATTGGCAGTTTCTTGAACGTCTGCATTGTGCGCATCCCCGGCGGAAAATCCGTCGTGTTGCCGTCCTCCGCGTGTCCGCAATGCGGCGCGGCCATCCGTCCGTACGACAATATTCCCGTGCTCAGCTACCTGCTGCTCGCAGGAAAATGCCGCAAGTGCAAAACGAAAATCTCCGCGGTGTATCCGGCCGTAGAGCTTCTCACCGGCCTGCTTTTTCTCGCTTGCTACGAATCTTTCGGCCTCACGGCTGAGGCGCTGAAATGGGCCGTCTTCTCGGCCATCATGATCGTGCTGGTGTTTACGGACCTGCGCGAACGGGTGCTTCCGGATGCCGTCAATTACACCGGGTTGGGGCTGGGACTCGCACTGAGCCTATTCACGAAACCCTCTGATGGCACGGCTGCCTGGCTCGCGAATCGCATGTTTGACTTCCCTCCCCCCGCGCCAGTTGTCTCGCTCGCGGATGCGCTCTTCGGCGCCGCCATCGGGAGCAGCCTGCTATGGCTTGTCTCCGAAGCCTATTTTAGGTTGCGCGGGCGCGAAGGCATGGGCCTGGGCGACGTGAAAATGATGCTGATGGCAGGCGCGTTTTTAGGTGCGAGGCGCACCCTGCTCACTATTTTCACCGGCTCCATCCTCGGCAGCATTCTGGGTTTGCTGTTCATCCTGGCGCGCCGGAAAGATTCGGAATACGAGCTTCCTTTCGGCACCTTTCTGGGTATGGCGGCACTGCTGGTGGTATTTTTCGGCACGCCGGTCATAAATTGGTATCAATCGCTTCTCGGAGTGCGATGATAGAGAAAGAGAATTCAAGATGATGGGACCACTCCATTCGCATCCGGCGCCGGCCTCGGCTCAAGGGGTCACCTTCGCGATCGGCTTTCTGGTGGTCCTTCTGTTCTGCATCTTCGGGTGTGTCTTGCTCATCCGAAAATTCATTCGCGATGAATCCAAAGCCTCCAGCGGGAATTGGACGGCGCCCACGCCGGACACCGAAAATGCTTCCGCGTTCATGGCCGCTTCGATGCAGGGCGTGATTGAGAAGCTGCGCGCCCAGGAAAAGGAGTTGGCGCGCTTGCATCTGGTGGCGCAGGAGCGCGCGCAGGAATCCGAACGCCTGACCGAGGAAGTGACGCGCAACATGCCCACAGGCATGCTGCTCGTGAACGCGACCGGCGCCATCAGCTCGACAAATACTGCGGCGGAGGAGGCGCTGGGAATCCGAACGCTGCGATACCGCTCGTACAAGGAAATCCTGGGCGCGGATTCCGAACTGGCCAGGATGCTGACGGCCTGCATTCGCGACGGCAAGACGTTTCAGCGCGGCGAAGTGGAACACCTCACCGCCGCCGGAGAGGTGCGCCACCTGGGCGTCACCATCTCCCCTGTCTACCGCTCGATCCGCAACGTAGCGCGCACGAGCGAGGAGAATTCTCCGCAGGCAGCGGTGATGAAAGTCAGCGGCGCGCTCTGCCTGATGAGCGATCTAACCGAGCTGACGGCGCTGCAGAAACAGATCCGCTGGAAAGAAAATCTCGCCGCGCTGGGAGAAATGTCCGCAGGCATCGCGCACGAATTCAAGAACGCGCTGGCCACGATTTCAGGCTACGCACA
>JBGPZR010000194.1:0-4965 GCA_041493845.1 Terriglobia bacterium
ACGGCGGCGACCGGGCCGAAAATTTCTTCCTGGGCGATCCGCGCAGAATTGTCCACGTCGTAGAAAATTGTCGGCTCCACATAGTAGCCGCGGGGGAGCGAGGCGGGGCGCCCGCCGCCGGAGGCGAGTTTCGCTTCCTTTTTCCCCAGCTCCTGGTACGAGCGGACGCGGTCGAACTGTTCTTTGCTGACGAGCGGACCCATTTTAGTTTCGCGCTCGAGCGGCGGGCCCAGGCGAATCGTCTTGGCCTTTGCCGCCATGGCCTCGACAAACTTCGAATAGATTTTCTTATCCACCAGGATGCGACTGCCGGCGGAGCAAACTTCGCCTTGATTGATGAAAACTCCGAAGAGAGCGCCGTCAATTGCTGCTTCGAAATCCGCGTCGGCAAAGAAAATGTTGGGAGATTTTCCACCGAGCTCGAGCGTGACGCGCTTCACTGTGTCTGCCGCCATTTTCACGATGGCTTTGCCCACAGACGCGCTGCCCGTAAAGGCGACTTTGTTCACGTCCGGATGCTTGACGAGCGGCGCGCCGGCGGTCTCACCGAATCCGGTGATGATATTTACCACACCCGGCGGCACGCCTGCATCGGCGAGGTAGCTTGCAAATTCGAGTGCAGTGAGAGGTGTCTGCTCGGCAGGCTTCAGTACACAGGTGCAGCCAGCGGCCAGCGCGGGCGCGAGCTTCCATGCGGCCATCAGCAGCGGATAATTCCAGGGAATGATCTGGGCAGCGACGCCGATGGGTTCGCGCAGTGAAAGGCTCAGTGCGTTGTCCGGCACAGGATTCACGTGGCCGAGGACTTTTGTCGCCATGCCGCCGTAGTATTCGAAGCAGGTGGCGACATCGGCGATATCGTACTCGGCCTCGACGATGGGCTTGCCGCTGTTTCTTGATTCCAGCTCGGCCAGCTTCGCGGATTCTTTGCGGACGCGCTCGGCCAGGCGGAACAGGATGCGGCCGCGCTCCTGCGCGGTTGTTTGCGGCCAGGGGCCGGAGTCGAATGCAGCTTTCGCGGCAGCTACCGCGTGATTGACATCCTTCTCATCGGCGTCGGGAACTTCGGCGAAGATTTCTTCCGTTGAGGGGTCAATCACTGGGAAATATGAGCCGCGATGGCCTTCGGTGAATTCGCCGCCGATGAACATGCGGTACCTGCTCACAGCAGCCTTGGCCTCGCTAGCCATAAATTCCTCCTGCTGCCAATCCGATTAGATGCGGCTGGCGGCTTCCTGCGGCGCCTTGCGCCGCCCGTACACGTAAAAGAAAAATGCGGCCAGCCCGATGAAAAATGCCGTGCCACCAAACATCCAGAGCTCGTACAAAGGCAATGACGTGATTTGTTGCGCCGGAAAGAACGCCAGAGCAATCCCTGAAATGGTCGTAACCAAACCGCTGGCACCCGCAAGAATCAGCACACGGTTGCTGTAATGCCCCTTCCCTGCTGCGGGGTCGAGCGCAAGCTTCAGCAGCGCCGCAAACATGTAGAGAAACGGCACGAGCTGCAGGACGACGGCGAGGGACAACAATTTCTGAAAAGTCTCCTGCACGCCTGCGCCAATAGAATTCAGCGCGACGAGCGCCATCGAAATTACGGCGTGAACGATTAAAGCAGGATAGGGCGTCAGATAGCGCGGATGCACTTTCCCAAGCCAAGCCGGCAAATAAGAATCGAGCCCGGCAACGAAGGGAATGCGCGCGGATCCCGCCAGCCATGCCGAGCCGATTCCCGCGATCGAAAGGCTGAGCATCAGCGCGAAAGGCGCCACGATCCATGCGACTCCCACGCGATCCGCCATATGGCTCACGGCTTGCACAATTCCCTGCAGCACGCTGATATCGTCTTTGCTGACAGTAATCAGCAGCGTGAGGGTGGCCGCGATATAGAGCAAGCCGGAAAGCACGCCGCCCCAGGCCACGGCTCCGGGCAGAGTCCGTTCGGGATCCTGAATTTCGTCGCCCATCACGGAGGCGAGTTCCAGGCCAACGAGGCCGAAGCAAATCACACCAAAGGAATTGAGCACGAAGCGTGGATTGGCGGGAATCCGAAAATCTGCAGCGGTGACCGTGGTGCCAAAGCGAAAATACACGATCACGCCCAGCCCAACCAGAGTGATCGCGGCAATCATGGTCCCGATGCCGCCCAGATTGTTGATCCACTTTCCCACGCCTAATCCCACAATGTTCAACACCACAAGGAGCGCCAGCAAAACAAAAGACGCAGCCACGGTGAACACCTTGTTCTCAGCCAGCGACTGGTGGCTGGGGCCCAGGACAAACACTGATACGCCGACGAAGTACAACATCACAGTCGGCACATACATCATGTTGTTCGTCCAGTAGCACCACCCGGACAGAAACCCATGAAAGTCGCCGAACACTTCCTTGGCCCACAAGTAAACGCCGCCTTCGCCCGGGTAGCGGTGCGCCAACTCGATCACTGCGATGCCCTGGGGCCAGAAAAACAGCAAGAGCGACACGAGCCACAGCCAGACGGTTACGCCTCCGTTTGCAGCGATACTCGGCACGACATTCAGATTGAACACTGCCACAACGAAGAGCGCGATGAGGTCCCAGCGGCCGAGAACCCTCTTCAGGTGCACGCCGCCATTTTGCTTCGTTTCCGGTTCCGGCAGATGGGCCTCCGTTTGGATTATTTAGTGCCCGGCACTGGTGGCCGCATGCGGCTGCTCTTGAGCGACTGCGAGCGCCGGCGCAACTTCCGCGAATACCGCGAGGTGACGGTCGATGTCAGCATCGGTGTGCGCCACGGAAACGGTTGCCTGCTCGTCCCACCAGTACGGCTGAGCCAGGACGCCGCGATTCACCATTCCAAACCAATAGTGTCGCCAGAGCTCGGTGTCGATTTTCAGCCAGTCGCGATAATTGCGAATGGGCTTCGAGGCAAACATCAACGCTGCGTTCGCGCCGGCGCCGATCACGTATGCGTTCAAGCCTGTCTTCTCGATTTCCTTTTTGTAGCCATCCACCAACTTCTTGCTCAGGCGGTTGACGTGTTCGTACGCCGTGCGCGTCAGCACTTCCCGGAATGTGGCCAGGCCCGCGGCCATGGCCACGGGATTCGTGTTGTAAGTGCCGCCATGGAAGACGCGATGGTCGGAGATCAGGCCCATCACTTCCTTCGACGAGGCAAACGCTGCGAGAGAGAAACCGCCGCCAATGGATTTCGCCAGGCAGACGATGTCCGGTTTGATCTGGAAATATTCGCATGCGCCACCGTAGGCGAGCTTCGCGCCTGTTTTTACTTCATCGAAGATCAAGAGCGCCCCATGCTTCTTCGTAATTTCTCGCAACGACTGGTGGAAGCCCAGTTCGGGCATCAGGATGCCCACATTCATCATGATGGGCTCGACGATCACGGCGGCAATTTCGCCGGGATACTTCGCGAAGAGGCGCTCGACGCCTGCGGGATCGTTGAACTGCGCGACCAGCGTATTCTGCAGCGTTGCCTTGGTGACGCCTTCACCGCCGGGAACGGCATTCGGCATGGCCGGATCGCCCACTTGATTTGCTTTCGGCTTCACCGAGACAAGCGCGGAATCGTGAAGACCGTGATAGCCGCCCTCCATCTTGATAATCCGATCGCGTCCGGTGGCCGCGCGTGCCAGGCGAACCGCGTGCATGGTGCATTCGGTTCCGCTGTTGCTGAAGCGCACCATCTCGACCGGGAAGCGCTTGCAGATTTCTTCCGCCAGCTCCCATTCCAGGTCATGCGGCATTCCAAACATCGTGCCGGTGCCGAGCTTTGCCTGCACGGCCTTTATGACTGCAGGGTGACAATGTCCGGCCATCAACGCGCCGAAACAAAGATTGAAATCGATGTACTCGTTGCCATCAATGTCGTGAATATGTCCGCCTTTCCCGTCGCGGACGAAAATTGGATAAGGATCGTAGGCGCGGTAATTGCTGGCGACACCTAGGGGCAACCGGCTCGTGGCTTTCTTGTGAGCATCGCGAGAGCGCGGCGTGCGCTTCTCGTAAATCTCAATTTCTTTTCGCAGGCCTTCGTGCATGACTTCCTCCGTAAAGCTATTCGCTGTGGCCGACGCACGGCCCTGAGATTTGGTTCACTTCCATTTATTTTCCTGCGCTCCTGAAGGTGTATCTGGAGCGCGAAGGGCGCGGTCTCGTGCCGCGCTGATGCATTTGACCTGCCGCATTTTCGTGGCGATCGATCTAGAGCCGAGCAGAAACATAGGTGCGCAACGGCGCTACAGCCTTACGTTCCAGCGCCGGAAACGAAATCCGCGCTGCTTCAGCTCCGTAAAGAAAGATTTTGGCGGAACCACATTTTCGGGAGCCTGCACGCCGATGCCCTGGATTTCTCCGCGGCCCCGCATCACGGACGCAATCGCCGCCGGAAAACCGGTATCGCGCGCCACGGCTGAAAGTTGCGGACGGGCAGAGTGGTCTGCCCACATTTCCATGGCCAGGGCTGTGCGGCGACCATTTTGCCTGCCGGAGACGACCACGCGAAGGGCTTCCACATCGAGCGGTATTTTCTTCGTGGCGTGTTTCTGCAGCAGTGCTAGCAGAACGGCGCGGGGCGCGACCTGCGTTCCATTCACCGCGATCGGCTCGCGGCTCGTGAAACCAGTGAGCGCGAGATCGCGAACCAGACTAACGAGCTGTGGTTCGTAATTGATCTTGAAAAACACTTCCCGGACGCCCTTTTTCGCAAAGCTGATCGGCAGCGTCCCGAGTTCGGAGTGAATCGAATGGCGCAACACGATATTGCCAATGGGGGCAGGAAATTTTCCCGGCTCGGGGTCCGAGAGCATCGGCTTTTCGACGTAGCGGCCATTTTCAAATGCGACCGGCGGCGTGGTCAGTTCATCGAGAATAGTTGCGATTGAGAAAGTGTAGGCAATGGGACTGTCGTAGCGCTGTTGATCGGCACCGGCGTTATACACGCGAATGGAATGCACACGGTCAAGCGGG
>JBGPZR010000182.1:0-5171 GCA_041493845.1 Terriglobia bacterium
CACCACCACCAATGAAGCTCTGCCAGTTCCAGCCACTCGAATTCTCCGCGAAAGACGTGGGCCGATCGAGGCATGAGGTTCACCCCGAGCCCCGCACCGGCATCATTGAAGGCAAAACGGTTTGGGAAATATCGGGCGAGTTGTGGGGCCCGCGCGAGCGGACCGGACATTCCTGGCCGCTCGAGACTGTGAAATTGCTGCCGCCGTCGGCCCCGAGCAAAATCGTGTGCGTGGGGAAGAATTATATGGACCACGCCGCGGAAATGGGCGGGCCCCCGCCAAAAGAGCCGATCCTCTTTCTGAAGCCGCCCTCGTCGATCAACGCCCCGGAAGATCCGGTGATCCTGCCGGCCATTTCGCATCGCGTGGATTATGAAGGTGAAATCGCGGTTGTAATTGGCCGGCGCTGCCGTCACCTGCGCGCGAACGAAGACGTGGGCCCGTACATTCTTGGCTACACCTGCTTCAACGATGTCACTGCGCGCGACCTGCAGAAACTCGATGGCCAGTGGACGCGCGGAAAAAGCTTCGATACTTTCTGCCCGTTCGGTCCGGTGCTGGAAACGATTGCCCCTTCGGCCGATGCGAGAGTGGAAACCTTTGTGAATGGCGTAAAGAAACAGTCGGCGCGGGCGGCGGAAATGATATTTTCTGTTGATGTTATAATCCGATTCATCGCACAAGTGATGACGCTCGAGCCAGGCGATTTGATCGCCACGGGGACGCCGGCGGGGATCGGTCCGGTGGTAGCCGGCGACGTGATGGAAGTAAGCGTCACCGGAATTGGAACGCTGCGGAATCCTGTGATTGATTCGTCTGACAGCCCCGAAGATTGAGCTGACGCAATTAGCGCAGCCTGGATGAGCGCACAGGCGAGGCGATGGAATTCTCTCCCAGGTTAACGAATTCCGTGAACATCGCGGAAACTTCCGTTGTGTGTGAAGGTGGGCGTTGAAAGAAATACTCGCGGATTGGCACAATTGGATTCCGGCGGCCGGGATCGGCATCCTGGTGATTGCCGGCATCATTTTCTGGCTGCGGCGAAAGCCGGAAGATGAAAGCGAGCTTGAGCGCCAGCGCCGCGCGTATCTCAATCGCGTGGGGCGAATCGTCGAAGGACAGGTGCTGGAGGTAGTGAATTACCAGGACAATTCTCGCCAGGCGAAGAATTCAGGCCTGTTCAGCAAGCGCGCTGCAGCCGGCCCCGCAAACGGCAAGCAAAAGCTTCTTTATTACACGTACTCGATTTCCGGTGTGACCTATGAGACCGCGCAAGACATCACCGGCCTCGAAGAGCAGGCACATCTGAGCCGCGTGGTCGCCGGCCAGCCCGCCAGCGTAAAGTACGACCCCTCAAATCCCAGCAATTCAATTCTGCTTGCGGACGATTGGTCCGGCTTGCGCTGAGCACGTTCCTGCGACTTCTACGCAATGGCATGGACAAATTGACTTCTGAAGGCATTACGGAAGTGGCCCGTGCACGTCTAAAAGCGCACGAAGAATGAGAACCGATCCAGTGGTACACTCTCAAGTTTTGCGGAGGACCAAGTTGAATTGCAATCAGCGCTTCTATGCAGCAGTCGTCATGATGCTTCTCGTGGCAGTGGCCACGCCTGCGCATGCTCAACAAATGGGGCAGCCGATCGATCCGAGCCTCTATTCCGGCATGCGCTGGCGGCTGATCGGGCCGCATCGCGCCGGGCGCGTGTCGGCCGTCGCCGGCATCCCAGGCGATCCGGCGACGTACTACATGGGCACGCCCGGCGGCGGGATCTGGAAGACGATGGACAGCGGAGAAGTGTGGACTCCGATTTTCGATCAGGAGCATGTCGCCTCGATTGGCGCGTTGGCGATCGCGCCGTCGAATGCCGCGATCATTTATGCGGGCACCGGCGAGCAAACAGCCGGCAACGGCTTGTACAAGTCCACAGACGCGGGTGCAACCTGGGCGAACATCGGGTTGCAAGCGACAGGGTACATTAGCTCGATCATCGTGGACCCGCGCGACCCGAACATCGTAATCGTCGGGGTGATCGGGCATCCCATCCTCGGAATCGCAGCCTCCGGCCCTGACCGCGGCGTGTTCAAGACTACCGATGGCGGCAGGACCTGGACCAAGACGCTTTACCGCGATGAAGTCGCCGGCGTTTCAGATATGTGTGCGGATCCGGGGAATCCGCGCGTGCTATATGCGGCGGTCTGGCATCCGCGCGATTTTCACACGGATCGGGAGCCACCGACTGCTACGGATGCCTGGCTTTACAAGTCCACCGATCAGGGCAGCACATGGATTCAGTTGCCAGGCACGGGCATGCCGGCAGGAGCGTGGGACCGCACCGGCATCGCCGTAGCGCCAGGAAATCACGGCCGGCGGATTTTCGCGATCACGGGGCCAGGCCTGTTCCGCTCGGATGACGCGGGCGCCACCTGGCGCCAGATCACGAAGGACCCGCGCGTGGTCGGAAACTTGTATTTCAGCCGCGTGTTCGCGGATCCGCGCGATGCCGACGTGGTGTACGTGATGCAGACGTCGCTTTATCGCTCGACGGACGGCGGCCAGACCTTCACGGCTTTCAAGGGCGCTCCGGGCGGCGATGATTACCACGTGATGTGGATCGACCCGCAAAATTCGCAGCGAATGATTCTCGGCGTGGATCAGGGTGCGGTCATTACGCTGAATGGCGGCAAGGCCTGGAGCAGTTGGTACAACCAGGCGACCGGGCAGTTTTATCACGCATTCACCGACAATCAATATCCGTACATCGTGTATGCGCCGCAGCAGGATAGCGGCACCGCGGCGATCTCCAGCCGCAGCGATTACGGCTCGATCACCTATCGTGATTGGTTTTCGATCGCCGGATTTGAATACTCCTACATCGCGCCGGACCCGCTGAACCCGAATATCGTTTATTCGGGCGGGTGGTTCGGCAGCGTGCTGCGTTTCGACAAGACCACCGGACAATTTGCTCACGTCTTTATCCGCACCGAGAGATATCACACGGCCACCATGGCGCCCGTCGTCTTCTCACCGCAGGACCCGCACACGCTTTACTTCGCCACGCAGTATGTGATGAAAACGACCGATGAGGGCAAAAGCTGGAAGGAAATCAGCCCCGACCTGACGGTGCGGCCGAAAGCGCCGGGTGATGAGGAGCACAAACACAGCGCGCTCGTGGAGCCACGCATTTCTTCGCCGCGTGATTCGCAGGGGACGTACGTGGCCGCGCGGTTCACTTACGAGAAGGCGGGCGAGGGTGAGATCCGTGGCATGGAGAATGCCGAGCACGCAACTGAGGCCGAACCGGATCCGTACGAGAGGGGCGAAGAAGAACAGGCCCCGAGACGGGCAAGCGCGATCACTGTCGTTTCGCCATCCCCGCTGCAGGCGAGCGTGATCTGGGCGGGGACAAACAACGGACTGATTCAACGCACACAGGACGGCGCTGCAACCTGGCAAAACGTTTCGCCCTCAGACCTCACCGATAAAGCCAACGTGTGGACCATCGAGCCTTCTCACTATGACGCGAACACAGCGTATGTCACCCTCGAAGTGCGCAGGGACAAGACGCCTTACATTTATCGCACTCGTGATGGTGGCAAGACCTGGCAGAAAATCACGGAAGGGCTACGGGCCAACTGGCTGGCCCGGGCAGTGCGCGAAGACGCGGTGCGCAAGGGTTTGCTTTATGCCGCCACGGAGGACGGCGTTTACGTCTCGTTCGATGATGGCGATCACTGGCAATCGCTGCAACTCAACCTGCCCACTTCGGACGTGCAGGACATCACCGTTCACGGCAACGATCTGGTGGCAGCGACGTACGGTCGCGCGCTCTGGATTCTCGACGACCTTTCGCCGCTGCGCCAGGCCAGCGCAGAAATCGCGAATTCGAATGCCTACCTGCTGCATCCAGCGGAGACGATCAGGGCCCGCTGGGACAACGACCAGGAAACGCCGCTCCCGCCCGAATTCCCCGCGGGGAAAAATCCGCCGGACGGAGCAATCTTCAATTATTTTCTGAAATCAGTTCCCACGGGTGAGTTGACGCTGGAGATTCATGACGCGCAGGGAAATTTGATGCGGCGGTTTACCAGCGTTACGCTACCGCCGGTGACGACCCTCGCGAACGTCCCGGATTACTGGTTCGAGGCTCCCTCCGTGCTCACAAAAAACGTGGGACTGAATCGCTTCGTATGGGATTTGCGGATCGCGCCTCCGCCCACACTGAACTACAGCTACTATGGCGAGAGTCTCGATTACATCGAGTACACGCTTTCCGATCATGCCATTCCTTACGACACGCCGCGGGAGCAGACGCTGGGTCCATTTGTGGTTTCGGGGCAGTACGAAGCCGTGTTCATCGGCAATGGCCAGTTGGTGCGGCAGAAATTCACGGTGACGGAGGATCCGCGCGTGCACGTTTCGCAGGACGATCTAGTGGCCCAGTGGAAAGCGGCGAAACGGATCATGGCCGGACTGAAATCGAGCTACGACTCCTTTCAAGCAGCAGGCATTTTGCGCTCTGCCCTCGCCGACCGGTTGAAGAGTGTCGGAGAGAACGCTGAGGCCAAGAATGCCAGCGACGCGTTGAGGGATCTCGAAACGAATCTCGAGGCGGTGATGGAAGGCCCGAACACCCTTCGGGGAGTTGGGCCGGTGCATCGGGACCTCTCGCGGACCATGTTTATGGTGGAGAGCGCCGACGCGGCGCCGTCGGATTCAGCTCGTGCTGCCATCGAGGAATCCTGTGCGGAGCTCAATGGTGCGCTCTCACAGTGGCGTGAGATCAACGCGCAAACCGTGCCGCAAGCAAATGCGCTTCTCGACAAGTACAAGCTTACGCCTCTCCCGATCGCCGCGGCGATCCCCGCTGGCGACGCGTGCCACGAGTAGACCTGCTGCCTTGCTCGCAGGATGGGGGTGTGGCACGCTACCCCGGCTGGTAAACGACACCACAGCATGAGCGAACACCGAAAACATCACGATCGGCTGGAAGAGCTGCGCCGGCGGAACGCTGAGGCTGAAGAGGGCGGCGGAGCGGAGCGCCGCGAGCGGCAACACAAAGAGGGCAAGCTCAGCGCGCGCGAACGGATTGATCTGTTGCTCGATGAAGGTTCGTTCGAGGAGCTCGACAAATTTGTCCGCCACCACTGCACCGATTTCGGCATGGAGG
>JBGPZR010000056.1:0-9310 GCA_041493845.1 Terriglobia bacterium
GCCTGAGTTTCAAGCCATGGTCAAGCAGTACACCCCGCCTGCCCACTAACCAAGACCTCACCCGCCGTGCGTTCGCAGTTCTCCCACGAGCTCCACACAGATGAGGGATGCTCTCAGTGGATTTCTTGAGAGTAAAAACAGTTCGGGGCGGGATTGCTCCCGCCCCGAAGGAAAAAATTGATGCCGAATGCTATCGCGCGAACTTGCGACGTACCAGCGGCAGCCCAGTCAGACCGATCAGAAGCAGAGCAAGCGTGCCCGGCTCTGGCAGCGACGGCAGTGGGTTGTTGTTCGATGCGAAACCAACAGGAGCTCCCGGCGTAAATAATCCGGCGCTGCCGGTCACGCTGTCGATCTTGATGTCGCAGCCGACTGGGATGCCCAGCACGAAATCATCAAGATCGCAATCGCCGTCATTGAGGAATGTACTCAGAGTTGGACCACCGAGGTAAGGGTCCCCCGTCAACAGGAGGTTCAAATACGTCAGCAATCTTACAGTAGTAGGAGCGGTGAGGGTGCAGACATCGAGGCCGCCGGGATTATGCGAGCTCAGCGTGCCCGTCCAGCCATCGACGGAAGACAATTGTGAGGCGCAAGTGAGTCCCCCGCCGATTGTGTTGGCGTCGAGGACTTCAAAGGAAAACGTCGTAACGGCCCCTGTCGCGTTGGTGACCAGGCAATCGGCCGTCAGCGCCCCTGAACCATCCGCAGCCGCAGTGTTTGAGCCGCAAGCTGGGCTCCCACCAGGGCCGCCACCCATGTTCACCTTCGTATCATCCGCACGGACGATGCTCGCCGCAAAAAGAACCACCGCCACGACCGAAAGCATCCTGACAAATTTCACTGGCGCACCTCCGCGCACTTAAGCCCACGGACCTTATAGCACTTGAGCCGCCAAATGTAAAAGCAAAAAGTGATGTCTAAACCGATTGTTTTCAACGGCAATTTTGGGATTCCTGAAGCCCAATTCGCGTGACATGCAATACTTTGCACAACTCCGGCATTGGCCTATCCTAAAGCGTCCTTTGGGCTTATTGGTTCATATGCGAACCGTGCGAGCACGTAAGAAGTACCGAACCCTACAGTACTGAGCATTCTCTGCGCTGGCCTGTGGTGTTTTCCACCAGAGCCCTCCGCGCAGTTCTGCCCTGTTACAAATTGGCAACGTAACCTCGCGCCATCGAGCCACGCGCCGCCGCTCAGCATGAACTGGCTGCCAAGCTCCTCGTGGAGAGGGAGTCCCCACCCGGCGGAGTTTCGTTGAAACACACGTAATACACTTGAGGAGAACAAAATGAGAATGAGGGCATTGGTGGCCGGCACAGTGCTGGCTGTGTTGCTCGGTGGCGGAGCGGTCCTGGCGCAAAAGCCAAAGGACAACGTGAGTGAGAGGCGGCATCCGAACCTGGCGGCAGCACGGCGGCTCTGCACGCAGGCCTACGAAAAAATCATAGCAGCTCAAAAGGCCAACGAGTGGGACATGCGAGGGCACGCTCAAAAAGCCAAGGACCTGCTCGAGCAGGTGAACAGTGAGCTGAAGCAGGCAGCGGAAGCGGCCAACAAGGACGCCAAGTAAGGTCCGGCGTCGAATTGGTACAGGCCCCGTGCACTCCTACGCCGGAGTGCATGGGGCTTGCTTTTTGTGGCGGCGCAGGAATGACTCAAAATCGAAGTCACAAACGAGAGCGCCGACAGCACGCCGGATCCGCAAGTGCTCGAAAGGAATGGCGGGGACGACGGGACTCGAACCCGCGACCTCTGCCGTGACAGGGCAGCGTTCTAACCAACTGAACTACGTCCCCCGCGTTGCAACTTCTTCACTGACGAATGGTGGGCGGTCACGGATTTGAACCGCGGACCTTCCCGGTGTAAGCGGGATGCTCTAACCGCTGAGCTAACCGCCCCACGAGCATTCCCATCGTAACGGATGCCGCCTCGGGCGTCAACGGAAGCAGTGACCGCCTCGCTCGATCCCCGGAAATGTGTGGTCCGGCGCAGCTCGTCTCCTCACGAACACTGGTTGGGGGGCCTGGAAATCCCCTGCAGCGCGCTGCCGCGGTCAGCTTGAAGTCTTCTTGCCACTTATCCGATGACTCTTTAGAGGCCTCGCGCACTCAATGTACGACAAAAAACGCCTCCTGTCCCATCGGACAGGAGCAAAAAATTGCCTGTACTTCGGTACAGGTTTTGGGGCGGCGTATCGGATGTTAGCTGATTCACTACGAACGGCCCAGCCGGTTCCCACCTCCGGCTAGTGAGCGTGCTACGCTGCCATTTCCAGCGGTTCTAGTACCGCGGGCGAACAATTATGTCTTCCCGACTCGGCGAAATTCTGGTCAAGGACAGCCTGATCTCAGCGGATCAGTTGAAGCAGGCGCTCGAGTATCAGAAAAAGAATGGCGGGCGACTGGGCACCTGCCTGGTCAAGCTGGGCCTGGTCAGTGACGAAGACATCACCGCGGTCCTCTCCCGGCAGTACGGCGTCCCTTCGATCAATCTGAAGTTCTACGAAGTGGACCCGTCCGTCATCAAGCTGGTCCCGCAGGAAACGGCGATTCGCTACCAGATTGTCCCGCTCTCGCGCGTGGGCTCCACGCTCACGATTGCGATGACCGACCCCACGAACGTTTTCGCCATGGACGACATCAAGTTCATGACCGGCTTCAATGTCGAGCCGGTTGTCGCCTCCGAATCGGCGATCAGCGAGGCCATTCACAAGTTCTACGGCGATGTCGAGAGCGTCGAAGAGCTCGACAAAGTGATGAAGGACTTGACGGGCTCTGACGCCGACGCGCTCGAGCTGGCAGGTGAAGAAACCGAGATGGACCTGGCCAGCCTCGAGAAGGCCGCCGAAGAAGCGCCCATCATCAAGCTGGTGAACCTGATCCTCACCGACGCGGTGAAGCGCGGCGCCAGCGACATCCACGTGGAGCCTTACGAAAAAGAACTTCGCGTGCGCTTCCGCATTGACGGCGTCCTGCAAAACGTCATGGCCCCGCCCTTGAAGTTGAAAGACGCCATCACCAGCCGCATCAAGATCATGTCGAAACTCGACATCAGCGAAAAGCGCCTCCCGCAAGATGGCCGCATCATGATCAAGTACCTGAAGGACGGAAAAAAGAAAGAGCTCGATTTCCGCGTTTCCACCGTCCCCACACTTTTCGGTGAAAAAATCGTTTTGCGCTTGCTCGACAAAGAAAACCTGCGCCTCGATATGACCAAACTCGGTTTTGAGGCCGAGTCGCTGGTCAAATTCGAACGCCAGATTCTGAAGCCCTACGGCATGGTGCTCGTCACCGGCCCCACGGGTTCCGGAAAGACGAACACGCTCTACTCTTCCGTCGCGCGTCTGAACACCTCCGAGACGAACATCATGACCGCCGAGGACCCCGTCGAATTCCAGCTTGCCGGCATCAACCAGGTTCAGATGAAGGAACAGATCGGCCTGAATTTCGCTTCCGCGCTCCGCGCCTTTTTGCGGCAAGACCCCAACATCATTCTAGTCGGCGAAATTCGAGACTTCGAAACGGCGGAAATCGCGGTGAAAGCTGCGCTCACCGGCCACTTGGTGCTCTCAACGCTGCACACCAACGATGCGCCCTCCACCATCAGCCGCCTTATGAATATGGGCATCGAGCCATTCCTGGTGGCGACTTCCGTGAACCTCATCTGCGCGCAGCGCCTGGTACGCCGCATCTGTTCGCAGTGCAAGGAGGCGCTGCAGATTCTGCCGCAGGCTTTGATCGACGCAGGCTACACGCCCGAGGAAGCTGAGAAAACGCAGGTGCAGCATGGCCGCGGCTGCGCCACCTGCAACAACTCGGGCTACAAAGGACGCGTCGGCCTTTACGAAGTGATGGAGATCAACGACGAATTGCGCGAGCTCATTCTGGTGGGAGCCTCGGCGCTCGAGCTGAAGAAAAAAGCACTCGAACAAGGGATGATGACGCTCCGGCGGAGTGGATTGCAGAAAATCGCTGCCGGGCAAACGACTATGGAAGAAGTACTGCGCGAAACTGTTCTGTAAGCGGAGGAGATTATGGCTGGAATCACATTAAGCGAACTGCTCAAGAAAATGATTGAGATGGGCGGCAGCGACCTGCACCTCTCGACCAACAGCTCACCGCGCATTCGCGTGCACGGCAAGCTGCGCCCGCTCGATATGCCTCCGCTCACCGCGGCGGACACCAAGGCGCTGGCCTACAGCGTGCTCACCGACGTGCAGAAGCACCGCCTGGAGGAGAATCTCGAACTCGACTTTTCCTTCGGCCTGAAGAGTCTGGCGCGCTTCCGCGGCAACATCTTCCACCAGCGCGGCGCCGTCGCCGCCGTCTTCCGCACCATCCCATGGGAGATCAAGAGTTTCGACGCACTCAGCCTTCCCCCGATCGTGCGAAACCTCTGCGACAAGCCGCGCGGCCTGGTGCTTGTGACCGGCCCCACCGGCTCCGGCAAATCCACCACGCTCGCCGCCATGCTCGACAAGATCAACAACGAGCGCGAAGAGCACATGATCACCATCGAGGATCCCATCGAGTTCCTCCACAACCACAAGAAATGCCTGGTGAATCAGCGCGAAGTGCACTCGGACACGCATTCCTTCGCGAATTCGCTTCGCGCCGCGCTCCGCGAAGACCCGGACGTGGTGCTCATCGGCGAAATGCGCGACCTGGAAACCATCGAATCCGCCCTGCGCATCGCGGAGACCGGCCACTTGACCTTTGCAACGCTGCACACCAACTCGGCTGTTTCCACCATCAACCGTATCGTGGACGTTTTTCCGGCACACCAGCAGCCGCAGGTTCGCGCCCAGCTCTCCATGGTGCTTGAAGGAATCCTTTGCCAGGCGCTCCTGCCGAAATCCGACGGTCGCGGCCGCATCATGGTGATGGAAATCCTGATCCCTACGGCGGCCATTCGCAACCTGATCCGTGAAGATAAAATTCACCAGATCTATTCAGCGATGCAGACCGGCACCGGACAGAGCGGGATGCAGACGTTCAACCAGAGTCTTGCAAACGCCTATTCCCAGAAGGTTATCACTATGGAAACGGCGCTTGCGCGGTCCTCGAATCCAGACGAATTGCAGGATTTAATTAACCGTGGGGTGACCTCGCCGCCGGCAGGTGGCAGGGTTCCCGTCCGGCGGTAAGAGCAGAATAGGGAGGTAACAGAAAATGCCGGTTTATACGTATCGCGGAGTTAACAGGACGGGTTCCACCGTCGCTGGTGAGCGTGCAGCGGCGAGCAAGGCCGAAGTGGCCGCCATGCTTCGCCGCGAGAACATCAATGTCAGCAAACTTTCCGAAAAAGGGAAGGAGTTCAGCATCCCTACCTTCGGAACGGGGGTGGACTCGAAGGAGCTGGCCATTTTCACGCGCCAGTTCTCGGTCATGATTGACGCTGGCTTGCCGCTCGTCCAGTGCCTCGAAATTCTCGCCGGACAGCAGGAGAACAAGTCGTTCCAGAAAATTCTGAACGGCGTGCGGGGTTCGGTCGAAGGCGGTGCCACGCTGTCCACTTCGATGAAGCAGTACGACAAAGTCTTCGACCCGCTCTACTACAACATGGTGGAAGCGGGCGAAACGGGCGGTATTCTCGACACCATCCTTCAGCGTCTCTCCACCTACATCGAGAAGAACGTCAAATTGAAGCGTGCCGTGAAATCGGCCCTGATCTACCCGGTGTCCGTGTTGGGCATCGCGGCGATGGTCATCACGCTGCTTCTCTGGAAGGTTGTGCCGATCTTCGTGACGTTGTTCAACGGCCTCGACGTGGATCTGCCGCTGCCGACTCGCATCGTGATCGGGCTCAGCAATTTCGTCGGCAGCATCTACGGCGCGATGATTCTCGTGCTCTTCATCGCTGCCTGCGTGGGCTTGAAGTTTTGGTACGGCACGCCGCAGGGCCGCATGGTGCTGGACCACGTCCTGCTGAAGATTCCGATGGTTGGAATCCTGCTACGCAAGATCGCTGTCGCCCGGTTCACTCGAACGCTGGGCACATTGATCTCGAGCGGCGTTCCCATTCTCGAAGGCCTCGACATTACCGCGCGCACCTCCGGAAACGCGGTGGTCGAGAGGGCCATCACGCAGACGCGCAAGGCGGTCGAAGCGGGCCGCTCGCTCGTGGACCCGTTGAAGGAGACGGACGTATTCCCGGGCATGGTCACGCAGATGATCGGCGTCGGCGAACAGACGGGCGCGATGGACGCCATGCTTCAAAAAATCGCCGACTTTTACGAGGACGAAGTGGACGCGGCCGTGAAGGACTTGTTGACCGCTCTCGAACCGATGATGATCGTTTTCCTCGGCGTCGTGGTCGGCGGCATCGTCATTTCCATGTACTTGCCGCTGTTCTCGCTGATCAACAAGCTCGCCGGACACTAAACCCGGCACCCTGCGGCCTGGATGCGCGCGCCCCACAGCTTTGGGACGCGCGCTGGCTGCGGGTCTGGCCGGTTGAAGTCCCTTTGACGTATGACCCAGGCGGGCGCATGGCAGCGGGATTAGCAATGGACCCGAGATGAAACCTGCATTCAACATAGGGGAATGGCTGCGCTGGTTGGGGCGGGTCCGTTTCCTGGTCATCACCTTTCTGGTTGTGGCCGTCGTGGCCGTCCGCGTCTTCACTCCCATTCCGTTTCCGGTGCGCTCGTTCGTTCCGCTGATTGCATTGTGGTACACGCTCGCAATTTTCTATGTCCTTCTGCCACGTTGGATTCCCCGGGCGCCATGGCATGCGCCGCTGCAGTTGGTCGGGGATCTCCTGATCATTACCGGGGTAGTTTACGCCACCGGCGCGCAGGACAGCTATTTCATTTCGCTTTACCTGCTGGCCATCCTGATGGGCAGCGTCCTTTTCTCGCGGCGCGGCGTCTTCCTGGTTGCCGGTGCCTGCTTCGCACTGCTGGGCAGCGTGATCGAGCTCGCATTTTATGGGGTGATCCCGCCCACCGCGAATTCCATGCCCAGCAGCCGGGCACTGGAATTCTGGCTCGTCAACAATCTCTTCGCCTTCTTTGCCGTTGCCTACCTCGGCAGCTTGCTTTCCCACATGCTGCGCAGGAAGGGTGTGGAACTCGAAGAAAAGAAAGTTGAGCTCAAAGACCTCCAGGCGTTCAATCAGGACATCATCGAGTCTATGCGCGGTGGCCTGTTGACCACCGATCTCGATGGCCGCATCCTCCTCCTGAATCGCGCCGGTGCCGAAATCACCGGACAGGGTTTCGGACTGCGGCGCGGGGAATGCGTTAAGGATCTCTTGCCGCCCTTCTGGCCCGTAGAAATGGACGAGCAGGGAGTTCCTGTCGCCTCGCGCAAGGAAGTCGAATTCCGCACTCCGGATGGCGCTACGCGTTTTGTGGGTCTATCCGTTTCACCGCTCCGCACCAGCCAGGATCAAACTACCGGATTCGTGTTCAACTTTCAGGACCTGACTGAATTGAAGCGCCTGGAGCGTGAAGTCGTAACCAAAGAAAGGATGGCGGCGCTAGGGCGGCTGGCCGCGGCCATCGCACACGAAATCCGCCAACCGCTCACGGCTATGACCGGAGCTCTGAAGGAACTGGCACGGCTCGCTCCCCTCGACGATGACGACAAGAAGCTGGTCCACATCGTCAGCCGCGAATCCCAGCGTCTGAACCAGATCATCACCGATTTTCTGGACTATTCCCGCGAGAAGAAGTACTCCTTCGTCGATGTGGATGTCGCTTCAGTGATCGAAGAGACATTGCTTCTGCTCGAGCGGGACGCCCGCGCCCGCGGAAAATATCGCATCGATCGTACCTTCAGCGCCCGCAATGTTCGCGCTCGCGCCGACCGCGATGCTTTGAAGCAGGTGGTCTGGAATCTCTGCAACAACGCATTGCGTGCGATGCCCAGCGGTGGCGTCTTGACCGTGGGCCTCGACGCGGACCCCTCCTGGGTACGCATTTCGATTCGTGATACGGGCATTGGCTTCGATCCCAGCCAGGCAAACAGGCTGTTTGAGCCTTTCCAGTCGGGGTTTACCGGCGGAACGGGTCTCGGCTTGGCCATCGTGTACCAGATTGTCCAGGCCCACCACGCCCGGATTCGTGTTGATGCGGAGAAGGGAAGTGGCGCGGAATTTGTGGTCGAGCTTCCGCGCGCCGTGCGCGTTCGCACCTCCGCCCGCAAAGAAGCAACCGTAGAAACCGATTTGCTTCGTCCTGTGGGGAAGGTCTAGCGCCATGGCCCACCTGCTGATCGTGGACGATGAACGTTCCATTTGCGAGCTGTTGGAGATCAGCTTCCGCAAAGAAGGTCACAAGGTGGAAGTGGCTTCGAGCGGGGAAGCCGCCAAGCAGAGACTTGCGTCGCAGATCTTCGACATCGTCGTCTCGGATATCTGTATGCCGGACATGGATGGTGTGGACCTGCTGCGTTATTGCAAAGAAGTTTCACCCTCGACAACTTTTATTCTCATCACCGGCGTTCCAACAATCGATACGGCGATTGATGCAGTAAATTTTGGCGCGGACCGTTACGTTATCAAGGGTGACCGCTTGCTCGACGAACTCCGCCCGGCAGTGAAGCAATTCGCCGAAACCCAGCGCTTGAAAAAAGAGGCGGGCGAGCTGCGCCGCCAGCTCCGCCGCCTCACGGGATTCGACCACATTATCGGCGCTAGCCCCAAGATGCGTGCGTTGTTCGAGCTGGTTGAAACGATTGCCCCGCAATCCAGCCGCGTCCTCATCACCGGAGAAAGCGGCACGGGCAAGGAGCTTGTCGCGCGGGCCATCCACGAAAACAGCGCCCGCTCGAAGATGTCTTTCATCACCATCAATTGCGGCGCGTTCCCTGAGACCCTGCTTGAATCCGAGCTCTTTGGCTACATGAAGGGCGCCTTCACCGGGGCAAACGAAAACCGCCGGGGCCTTTTCCAGGCGGCCAGTGGCGGCACGCTGTTCATGGACGAAATCGGAGACATGAGCCTGACCATGCAGGTGAAGCTCTATCGCGTTCTTCAGGAAGGAAAGGTCCGCCCGCTCGGCAGCACCGAGGAAAGCGATGTGGATGTGCGCGTAATTGCGGCAACCAACAAAAACCTCGAAAAGGAAATTGCGGAGGGGCGCTTCCGCGAAGACCTGTTCTACCGCCTGAACGTCATCCGTCTGCGGATTCCGCCGCTCCGCGAGCGGCGCGACGAGATTCCCGCGCTCGTCAACCATTTCGTCACGCGCGCCGCCGCAGAATTCCACAAGGGCCACCTCCGCGTCGCCGAAGAGACGATGGAGCATTTGCTGCTGTATCGATGGCCGGGCAACGTCCGGCAGCTGCAGAACGAA
>JBGPZR010000197.1:0-4928 GCA_041493845.1 Terriglobia bacterium
AAAGGTAGACCCGGCGTTTGTACATCACGGACCCAGCGCTTACGCGCTGGGCTAAGTTCTGCCGCGCCTACGGCGCTCGATGGTGAAGGCGATGAGGGCGAGGTCCAATACGGAATTTTTCAGGGCACTGGGCCACAAGGGCGCGGCGGAGTGCGCCCCTCGGCTAGGCGCGGGACGCAAAATGCGCGCCGCGGAGGTGGCCGCTGGAGGTCGCGGCTCGCGGCACGGCTCGAGTGCGGAGTCTTCGTTGACAGAAATAGGTTCGTACTCTAAACTTGGGGTTTGTCTCTAGACGGAAAGGTGTGACTGAACAGATGCGGACGCATGTAGCGAAGGGCCGGGAAGCGGAAGGCCTGACAGTAGGGGAAAACTGGTTCGTGGTGGACGCGCAGGGTCAGGTGCTCGGGCGCCTGGCGACGCGTATCGCGCGGATTTTGATTGGCAAGGACAAGCCAAATTTCACGCCGTATCTCGATTGCGGGGATCACGTGGTGGTGATCAACGCCGAGCAAGTGAAGCTGACCGGAAACAAAATCGATCAGAAGATGTATCGCCATCACAGTGGTTATCCGGGCGGGCTAAAAGAAATTCCCATCCGGCTGATGTTGCAACGCCGTCCTGAAGAGGTATTGCGCGAAGCGGTGCTGGGTATGCTGCCGAAGAACAAGCTCCGCGCGCGCCGCGCCAAGAAGCTGCGTGTTTATGCCGGAAGTGAAGCGCTCGCCCGCCACGCCGGTCAGAAGCCTCAGCCGCTCGCGTTGTAGCCTCGCACCAGGGATTCAAAATTTCTACGCTCCCCCTTCGTGCCTCAGGGCAAGGCGGAGAAATCCGCGAGAGCCATGCTTACGAAGGCCGCCGCAACTGCGTAACCTTCGCTGCGCTCCCTTCGCAAAGGGTGAGCAGAGTAAACAGGAGGAAAGTTGAGTTCATCCGCGAGTTCGATTGAAAGCGCCAAAGCGAAGCAATTCTACGGCACCGGCCGCCGCCGGGAATCGGTGGCGCGCGTGTACATCAAAATGGGCCCGGCGGGCTTCACGGTGAACGGCCGCCCGGTGGAAGAATATTTCAAAAACGTGGCGTGGAACACAGCCGCGGTGGAGCCGCTGAAGTTCACGCAGATGCACGACCAGGTGGAAGTGAAGGCCATCGTAAAGGGCGGCGGCGTGGGCGGACAGTCGGGCGCGGTGCGCATGGGACTTTCGCGCGCGCTTTCGAAGCTGAACCCGGACCTGCGGCCTAGCCTGCGCAAGAACGGCTTCCTGACGCGCGATTCGCGCATGAAGGAACGCAAAAAGTACGGGCAGAAGGGCGCACGGCGCCGCTTCCAGTACAGCAAGCGCTAGTCGGTGAGCCCTTCGAACCCGCCGCCGGCGGGTTCTCAGGGTGAACAAGCGCTAGATTTTCGGGTCCGGCATCCGCGAGGAGGCCGGACCTAATTCACGGCCGGCAAGAAGCCGGCAAAAAAGGATGCTGCTCCGCTCCCGAATTTTGCGGCGCGGAGAAAAAGCATCCCTCTTGAGGAGGAGGTAAATTGGGAGTCGAAATTACGATGAAGGAGCTTCTGGAGGCCGGTGTTCATTTTGGCCATCAGACGCGGCGCTGGAATCCGAAGATGAAGGAATACATTTTTGGCGAGCGCAACGGCATCCACATTATTGACCTGCAGAAAACCCTGAAGATGTTCCGCGAAGCAGCCCGGTACGTTTCCGAATTGGCCGCGCAGGGCAAGACCATCCTTTTCCTTGGCACCAAGCGGCAGGCGCAGGAAGCCATTGTCGAAGAGGCCAACCGCTGCGGCATGTTCTATGTGAACCACCGCTGGCTGGGCAGCACCCTGACCAATTGGGTGACGCTCACCAAGTCCATCAAGCGGCTCAAACTGTTGAAAGCCATGAGCGAAGACGGCCGCCTGGCGCAATTTTCGAAGAAGGAAGGCGCGCGGCTGGACCGCGAGCTGAAGCACCTGCTGCAGAATTTTGCCGGCGTTGAGAACATGGCCACGCTCCCCGACGCGATGTTCGTGATTGATCCGAATGCCGAAGTGATTGCCGTGCGCGAAGCGCGCCGCATGGGCATCCCGGTGGTGGCGATTGTGGACACAAATTGCGATCCCAATCTGGTTGACTGGATCATCCCCGGCAATGACGACGCGTTGCGCGCGATCCGCTTATTCACCTCGAAGATTTCCGATGCGGTTCTGGCCGGGCGCCAATCCTTCGAGCAATCGCAAATTGCGGATCAGAAGGCCGCGCAGGGCGTGGCCGGCGAAGAGGATGTGGAGTACGTGGATACCAGCGCCTACGAGGTGTACGAGAAACAGGAAGGCGATTTCGTGGAAGGGGAGCCCACCGAAGTGGTCCCGCCGGCCGAAGAAGCCGCGGCGGCTCCTGTGCCGAATGGAGACGAGACGATTCCCCGCTAAGCTGGAAGCTGCTGTGATGCCCTGACTCGGCCGGCCTTTCTTCTAATGGCCGATCATTGGGCCGGTCCGGCGCCCAGACTTGAATCCCGCGAAAAGGAATTGAGTATATTTATGGCGACAGCACCTGATCCCGGAAAAAGAAATGTATCGGCGCAGCAAGTGAAGGAACTACGCGGCCGCACCGGTGCGGGCTTCACGGCGTGCCGCGAAGCTTTGATCGAGTCGGGTGGAGACATCGAGCAGGCCATCAATCATCTGCGCAAGAAGGGGCAGGCCGCCGCTGCGAAGAAAGCGCAGCGCGCCACTTCGGAAGGCCTGGTGAGCTGCTACATCCACGCGGGCGGCAAGATCGGCGTGCTCGTGGAAGTGGATTGTGAGAGCGATTTCGTTGCGCGCACCGGAGATTTCCAGCATCTCTGCCACGATGTGGCCATGCACATCGCCGCACTCGACCCGCGCTTTCTCCGCCGCGAAGAAGTAACGCAGGAAACCCTCGATCGCGAGCGGGACATCTATCGCGAGCAAGCCAAGGCCACCGGCAAGCCCCCCGATGTGATCGAAAAGATCGTGACCGGCAAGATGGAAAAATTCTATGAAGAGAACTGCCTGTATGAGCAGCACTTCATCAAGGATGAAGGCGTGACGGTGAAGGAGTTGGTGGACCAGGCCATCGCCAAGCTGGGCGAAAATATCACTGTGCGCCGGTTTTCCCGCTTCAAAGTCGGCGAGATGGACGGCGCCGCGCCGGCCGCCCCGGTCTCCGGGGAACCGGACGCGCCTGCGGCCGTTCCTTCTTCTTAAGCCTAAATCTTCACCTCGACAATCTGCACACGCGGTGATTTCGCGGCCCGAAATGGTCAATCGAGCTTTTGAACCCACCCTGTGTGTAGAGAGGGTCTTCGGTTGTCAGCGGTGGAATCCTTCAGGATGACGACTCTTCGCGAGTCGCCGCGTGAGGTTACGCGAATTCTCTGCTAGAATGCCCGCGCGACCTCCCTCCGCGTCGTGCGGGTTGAGGGCCGCCGGGGGATCATTCAACACGAAATGGCAAAGGCAGATACATCCAGCCGAATTGTTGCGAAAAAAGGGACACCTGTTTACCAGCGTCTGGTGCTGAAACTTTCGGGCGAGTCGCTCTCCGGGCCTCAGGATTCCGGAATTCACGCGGAGACGATCCAGGGCATCGCGCACGAAGTGAAAGAGGTGCACGATCTGGGCGTGCAGGTAGCCATCATGGTCGGCGGCGGAAATATTTTCCGCGGCACGCGGCAGAAGGATCTGGCGATTGATCGCGCCACGGGCGACTACATGGGCATGCTGGCGACGGTGATCAATGGACTCGCGTTGATGGATGCGCTCGAAAAAGCGGGCTGCTTCACGCGGCTGATGAGCGCGATTGAAATGCATCAGGTGGCTGAGCCGTTCATTCGCCGCCGCGCCACGCGCCACCTGGAAAAAGACCGCGTCGTGATTTTCGCGGCCGGCACAGGCAACCCATATTTCTCAACGGACACAGCCGCGGCCCTGCGCGCCATGGAAATCAAGGCGCAGGTGATTCTGAAAGCCACGCGCGTGGACGGCGTGTACGACGCGGACCCGGAAAAAGTGAAGGACGCAAGAAAGTTTGAGCGCATCACCTATCTCGACGTGCTGAAGAAGGGGCTCACGGTGATGGATTCGACCGCCATCTCGCTCTGCATGGACAACAAAATGCCCATTGTCGTGTTCAACATGAATGTCCCGGGCAACCTGAAGCGCGTGGTGCTGGGCGAGCGGGTCGGCTCAATCGTCAGCGCGGCATAATGCACATTCTGCGGAGGCAATTCATCCTATGACAACGATTGCCACAACCAAAGATGCTTTGAGCCAGGCGAAAACCCGGATGGAAAAGGCGGTGGAAGATTTTCGCAAGGATCTCGCCAGCGTGCGCACCGGGCGCGCCAATGTTGCGCTGCTCGATCACATTCGCGTGGACTACCACGGCACGCCGATGCCCATCAATCAGCTCGGTAACCTGACGATTCCTGATCCGATGATGATTGTCATATCCCCGTGGGATCCGGGCGCGGTTCCGCTGGTGGACAAAGCCATCCGCACTTCAGATTTGGGCCTCAATCCTGCGAACGATGGAAAAGTGATTCGCGTGCCGATTCCGCCGCTCACCGAGGAGCGCCGCAAAGAGCTCGTCAAGCACATCCATAGAGTGCTCGAGAACCACCGCACGGCTGTCCGCAATATCCGCCGGGACATCAAAGAGGCGATTGAGAAACTCGAGAAGGAAAAGAAGATCAGCGAGGACGACAAGAAGCGTTCGCTCGATGAACTCGAGAAGCTAACTCATTCCGAAACCAAGAAGATTGAAGACCTCTCTGCCGCCAAAGAAAAAGAAGTGATGGAAATCAAGTGACGGTTCGGCGATAGCCGTCATCCTGAGTCCGCCGCACGTAGGCGAAGTATCCTTCTTCTTTTTTTAATTGTTGCAGTGCGTGAATCGAAGAGTATTGCC
>JBGPZR010000223.1:0-4557 GCA_041493845.1 Terriglobia bacterium
CCTTCTCAGCCGGAATCTGCGCGAATTATAGCATTGACGCGTTCTCCGCTGCAGGCCAGAGCGCAGTTGACAAACTCCTCGATTGCCACTATCAGTCTCTTTGCCGGACGTCTGGAAGCGAGAAAACTTGCCCGCTGAACCGAGTACGCAAAAACGTTTGGGCAGCGCACTGTTCTACGGCATCATCGCCGTGCTTGCCTATCTGTCCTACCTCGTCTTTGAGCCTTTTCTCGCGGCGCTGGCCTGGGCCATCGTGCTCGTGGTCGTTTTCTACCCGCTGAACGAATGGCTCGCGCGCCGAAGGGGGCGGACCATGGCTGCCATCGCCAGCACCGCAGCCGTCACACTGATCCTGATCGTGCCGAGCCTGCTTGTGATGGGCGCTTTCGTGCGGCAGGGCGTGAGCGCAGTGAAAGATATCGAGCGGGGGGTCACAAGCGACCATTTCCAGTGGGTCAATAGCCTCTGGGCGCAGATTCAGCAGCGCTTCCCGGACGCCAGCCCCGGAGATCTGGCCACCACCCTCCACCGCTATGCCGAGCAGGCGGCGGCCTATCTGGCCACGCAGTTGGGCGCGGTTCTGCGGCACACGGCTGTCTTCTTGTTCCACTTGAGCGTCTCAATTCTTGCCATGTTTTATCTGTTCCGTGACGGCGATTCGATTGTGAAGCGTCTGCGCGAGTTGCTGCCCTTCGAGGATGCACATCGCGCGCGAATGATACGCGAGGCGCGCGACCTGATCTTCGCCAGCGTAACCTCGACCCTGGTGGCCGCCTCGGTGCACGCTGTAATCGGCGGGCTTGCCTTTGCGCTGACTGGAATTCACGCGCCGATTTTCTGGGGCGTGATGATGGGCTTTTTCTCGCTTGTTCCCGTGGTCGGGTCGTCTTTGATCTGGGTGCCGGCGGCCATCGGCCTGATAGCAGGCGGCCACATTGGACGCGGGATACTGCTCGTGTTGATCTGCGGATTGCTGGTGGCGCTGGTGGACAACGTGGTCCGGCCTTGGCTGATCAGCGGGCGTGCAGAAATGGGCGGCTTGGTCGTTTTTATCAGCGTGCTGGGCGGGATCAGCGTTTTCGGTTTGCTTGGCGTGGTGCTGGGGCCTATCGTGGTGGCCACGACGGCCAGCATGCTCGACCTTTATATGCCGAGTGCACAAGCTGGAAACACGGGATCCAAAGCGGATGGGAGGAAGCGGGGCGGCGTGCTAGAGTAGCGCCCTTCGGATGTTCTGATGAGCAAGAACTCCAGTCCTAAACATGCGAGCTTGCCTCCGGAGAAACTCCGCTGGCAATGCGATCCGGCCACGATTCCGTTCAATACCACGGCGGAAGTGGAGCCCACTTCCGGCGATTTGGGGCAGGACCGGGCGCTGCGTGCGCTGCGCATGGGCGTCGAGCTGAATGCTTCGGGATACAATCTGTTCGTTTGCGGGCTTTCCGGCACCAGCCGCGGCGGAATGATCGTGCGCATGGTCGAAGAGATGCGTCTGGAGACCGAGCCCGCGCCGGATCGCTGCTACGTCAACAGTTTCAAGAATGTTGACCGCCCGCGCTTGCTGACCCTGCCGCGCGGCCAGGCCAACGCTTTTAGGAAAGAAGTGGAATCGGGAATTGATTTTCTCCGCCGGCGCATTCCGCAGGTGTTCGAAGGCGAGCCTTTTCAGCGGCAGAAAACGCGCATCGTCGAACGGTTCACGCTTCGCGAAAAAGAGCTGATGGACGATTTCACGCGCCGGATCGCGCGCGAACAGTTCGCTCTGGGCCGCATGCAGGTGGGTGCGGTCGCGTTGCCCGAAATTTTTCCTGTGCTCGAAGGCCAGATGGTTCCGATCGAAGAGATCCCCAAAATGGTGCAGGACGGGAAGCTTGAGAGCGTTGCCGCGGAAGACCTCGAGCGCAAGTACGATCAATTCCGGCAGGAATTCACGGTCGTTTACCGTAAGACGCTGTCGCTTTCGCGCGAACTGGCCAGTGAAATGAGCTATCTCGAGCAGGAAGCAGCGTCCGTGCTTGTGGATGGTGTGATCGAGGAGCTGAAAGAAAAATACCCCAACCAGCAGATCTCCGAATATCTCGAAGAGGTCCGCCACCACATTCTCGACAATCTCGAGCCGTTCAAGGAGCGCGAGGGCGAAGAAGATCAGCCGCCTTCCGAGGGCGGCGGTGGAGGACGCTCGGAGCGTCCGGAACGCGATCCCTTCCGCGTTTATGGCGTCAACGTGATTCTGGCTCACGGTGAGCAGGAAAAAGTGCCCGTAATTTTCGAGACCATCCCCACCTACGCGAATCTTTTTGGCACCATTCATCGCAGCTACGACACGCGCGGCGGATGGAACTCAGATTTCATGGACCTGCGCGGCGGCTCGCTGCTGCGCGCCGACGGCGGATACCTGGTGATGTACGCGCTCGATGCGCTGACGGAGACCGGCGTGTGGCGCACGCTCAAGCGCACGCTCAATCACGGCAAGCTCGAAATTCAGCCCGTGGATGTTTTCTTCCCTTTCAGCACGGCGGCGCTCAAGCCCGAACCCATCGATATCCACGTGAAGATCATCCTGATCGGCGACCGCGACATGTACGAGCTGCTGTACGACTTCGAGGATGACTTCAAGAAGATTTTCAAAGTTCGCGTGGAATTCGACGAGGAAATGAAGTGGGACGAGGAAGTGATCCGGCAATACGCGGGCCGGCTGCGCAAGCTTTCCGACGACGAGCATCTCTGCGCGTTTGATCGCACCGCGGTGGCTTCCATCCTCGAGCACGGCGTGCGCCGTGCGGGCCGGCGCGGGAAGATCACGGCGCGATTCTTTGATCTCGCGGACCTCGCCCGCGAAGGTTCTTACGTCGCACGGCATGAAAAGAAAGATGTCGTCACCGCAGAGCATATCCGCGAAGCCCTCGAAGCGAAGATCGAACGGCACAACCTGACGGAAACCAAAATCCGCGAGATGGTGGAGCAGAATTTATTGTTTATCGACACAACCGGCGCGCGCGTCGGACAGGTGAACGGCTTGAGCGTGCTCGAAGTCGGCGGCTACGCTTTCGGCAAGCCCGTGCGCATCACTGCTTCCGTGGCGCTCGGGAAAGCGGGCATCATCAATATCGAGCGCGAGTCGAATTTGAGCGGCCGTTTTCACGACAAGGGCATGCAAATCATTTCCGGTTATCTGCGCAAAGCATTTGCGCACAACAAGCCGCTCTCGCTTTCCGCGAGCGTTTGCTTCGAGCAGTCTTACTCCGGCGTGGACGGCGACAGCGCCAGCTCAACCGAAATTTATGCGCTGCTCTCCGCGCTTTCGGACATCCCCATTCGGCAGGAACTGGCGGTCACCGGCTCCGTGAACCAGCAGGGAGACGTGCAGCCCATCGGCGGCGTGAATCAGAAAATCGAAGGTTTCTACGATATTTGCAAAATGAAAGGTCTCACGGGCAAGCAGGGCGCATTGATCCCCGCGGAAAATGTGGAAGACTTGATGCTGCGCGATGAAGTGATCGAAGCCGTCGCAAAAGGGAAATTCCACATCTATCCCGTCGGAACCATCGAACAGGGAATTGAAATCCTCACCGGAGTGCGCGCCGGTAAGCGAGGCGCCACCGGAAAATTCGAGCCCGGAAGCGTCTTTGCGAAGGTGGACGCGCGCCTCCACCACATGGCCAAAGCTCTCAAGAAATTCGGCTGATCTCCGCTCTGGACAGCAAAACTCACCCGCCAGATCCGTTCCTGGACCTCTCCTCTGTCACATACCTTTTATTTTCAGTTACTTATAGTCGTTTTATTCATTCTTGACAAGTGGAATCAATATGATATCATTTAGATATGAAGATCAGGAGGACGCGATGAAAGAGAAACCAGCCTTTTCCTTTCCCGGCGGCTTGATGTTGTTCCTGCTTCTGGCGGCGATTGCCACGACGATTTATTTGTTCATCAGCTCCATCCAGGCGCAGGCGGTCGGCATGGTAGTTTTCTGCGCGCTGGCGTTTATCGCCTGCCTTATTCTCCTTGGCGGGTTGCTAATCGTGAACCCGAACGAAGGGCAGGTGCTGCAGTTGTTCGGCACCTACGTCGGCACGCTTCGCGATCAAGGATTTCGCTGGGTGAATCCGTTCACCAGCAAGCGGCGCATATCGCTTCGCGTGCGGAATTTCGAAACTTCGAAACTGAAGGTGAACGATCTGGACGGCAACCCGATCGAAATCGCGGCGGTCGTCGTGTGGCAAGTGGTGGACACTGCGGAAGCGGTATTTCAAGTGGACAGCTACGAAAATTTCGTTCAGGTGCAAAGCGAGTCGGCGCTGCGCACGATGGCGACTTCCTATGCCTACGACTCACACGTTGAAGGCCAGATGAGTTTGCGCAGCCACACGGCGGAGACGTCGGAACAGCTCAAGAAAGAAATCCACGATCGCCTTTCGAAGGCGGGCGTGGAAGTGATCGAAGCGCGCATCAGCCACCTGGCCTACGCGGCGGAAATCGCGAGCGCGATGCTGCAGCGGCAACAAGCCTCCGCCATTGTCGCGGCCCGGCAGACCATCGTGACCGGCGCCGTAAGCA
>JBGPZR010000288.1:0-3741 GCA_041493845.1 Terriglobia bacterium
CGCCTCCCGCTCACATTTCTGTAAGATGCTTCTGCAAGACTTGCTTCCGGGGTTCGCCTCCCCATCTCCTTCGGAAAAGGCAGCCTGCAGAATCGCTTTCCTCTGCGGACCGGAATGGCGCCCTTGCGGCGTTGTGCGCAATTTTAATCGGAGATAAAGTAGCGGCTCCCATGGGTGACCAACAATTTGACCTGATCGTAATTGGCAGCGGCCCGGCGGGGCAAAAAGGCGCCATCTGCGCGGCGAAGCTTCGGAAACGTGTGGCGGTGATTGACCGCACGCTCATGATGGGCGGCGTTTGCGTCCACACCGGCACAATTCCAAGCAAGAGTGTGCGCGAGGCCATCTTTCAATTGACCGGCCTGGCCGTGAAGGCTTTTTACGGCAACAACTACCGCGGGTATCGCGATATCTCCATCCAGGATCTTTCCTTTCGCGTGAACACCATCATCGCCCGCGAAACAGAAGTGATTCGCGCGCAACTGAAGCGCAACGGCGTCTCCATTTTTCAGGGCAAGGCGCATTTTGCAGATGCGCACACGATCGAAGTGCAGGGCGATGGCGATAACGCCGTTCTGCGCGGCGAGCATGTGCTGATTGCCTGCGGGACCCGGCCGGCCCGCAGCCAGGAAATTTCTTTTGACGGCAAGCGCATCCTGGATACCGATGAGATTGCCGCCATGGGCGATCTGCCGCGCGAGCTCATCGTGGTGGGCGCGGGCGTCGTGGGCCTGGAGTACGCTTCCTTCCTCGCCGCCCTGGGCGTGGAAATTACGCTGATTGACCAGCGGCCCACGATACTCGATTTCGTCGACCGCGAAATCGTCGAAGCGCTGGCGTACCACTTGCGACAGATGGGCACGACGTTCCGGCTGGGAGAAAAAGTGACGCGCGTCGGCATTGATCCTCAGCGCGACCGCGTGTTCGCCGAGCTCGAGAGCGGAAAGAAAATTCAAGCCGATGGGTTGCTCTACGCTGTCGGGCGTCAAGCCAACGGCGACCAGCTTCAACTCGAAGCGGCTGGCCTCGAGCACGATCCGCGCGGAAAAATCACCGTGAACCGCTACTACCAGAGCGCCATCCCGCATATTTACGCTGCCGGCGACGTGATCGGATTCCCCGCGCTCGCCAGCACCTCGATGGAACAGGGACGTCTGGCCAGTTGCCACATGTTCGGCCTCCCCTGCGAGTCCATCCTGGAATTATTTCCTTATGGCATCTACACCATTCCCGAAATATCCATCGTGGGGCAAACGGAAGAAAAGTTGACGGCGGCAAGAGTTCCCTACGAAGTAGGCATCGCCAAGTACAACGAGTTGGCAAAGAGCATGATGCTGGGCGACGAAACCGGCATGCTGAAGTTGCTCTTCGATCGCAATACGCACAAACTGCTGGGCGTCCACGTCATCGGCCAGCGCGCCACGGAGATTATTCACATCGGCCAGGCCGTGCTCTCCTTCGGCGGCACGATCGACTACTTCCGCGACACGGTGTTCAACTATCCCACCCTCGCCGAGGCCTACAAAGTCGCAGCCCTCGACGGCCTCAACAAGCTGTAAGTTTCTTCGCCGCAGCGCTGTTTGGTTTCCCTGAGGGCATGCTAAAATATGCCCGGTTGTTTCCGCGGTCATCCGCAATTCCGTGGGCCTGTAGCTCAGGTGGCTAGAGCGCGCCCCTGATAAGGGCGAGGTCGGTGGTTCAAGTCCACCCAGGCCCACCAAGAACTAACCATTCCAGACGCGCGAGCTCGCTTGTGGCGAGACCGTTGCAGCACCTGCCGATGTGGGCTTGGGATTCAAAGTGCTGCCCGTGCGGGCTTACCCCTTCCCGCAGTCCCCCAGCGCGATCCGCTGGCTCGCGACGCGCGATGTCCGTTTCAGCGACAAAGCATCCCACAAGCGAGCAGCGGCCACGATTGAGGCGACAAGCTCCGCATGGTAAGCCGAGCCCTATCATAGTGATACGAGGGAAGCCAAGCGGCACTGGACTTGCCAGTCAAGATCGGCAAGGCGGGCCATGCGCGTGCACCCCATCGTCGCGCTCCGGTATGAATGAGTGCAGAGTTTGAAAATTGAAGTGGCGGGACCGGTGGTCTTGCGTTTCACGAATCGCCAGTCACGAATCACGTCTCGCTCTTTCTGGAGGCGGCGAAATGGCAAAGCTCGAACGTGTTCGGGAATCAATCGAAGGCTCCCTGGATCCGGAGTACGTCAAACAGCGCGAACGCGCCGGCTGGCGGCTGGTTGCGGTCGAATGGCAGCGTGAATCGGACGCGGCGGCACCTGAGCCCGCGCCGCGCGTGGAGGACACGCCATTCGGCGTGCGTGTGGCCGGGGATTGCGAGCACCTCGAAGAAAACCCGCAGGAGATGCAGTTCCTGCTCACGATGATGGAGCTCATCATCCAGGACGTCTCCATCGTCAAAATCGCCGAAGAGCTCAATCGCAAGGGTTACCGCACCCGCAAAGGAACCGAGTGGGGTCCGGTCGCTGTTTTCAACATGCTGCCACGTTTGATTGAGCTTACTCCGAGCATTTTCGCGACCGAAGAATGGGTCGAGCGCCGCAAACGCCTCACGCTCGTCTATTGAGGGGCGGTTTCCGGCCGGGCGACGCCGAAGTCCGTCCCATTGCACCCATCTTGGGCGCTTGACAGAAAAGCACCGGCTCACTACATTTGCTTCTCACACGTTCCGCGGTTTATTTCTCTTCCCGGCCAGCACGAAATTACGATTTCTCTCGACTGAGGAGGAAAGCATGCGCACGAAATCCTGCTGGTTGATCTGTCCACTCTTATTGGGAGCCATCTTACTCGCCGTGATTTCTTCCGGCGCTCAGCAGCAGCCGGATTCATCGAACGCAGTTCCCGTCACGACTGTTGTCACCGTGCTCGGCCCGAAATTCACTCCTCCTCCCGCCATCAGCAAGGACGACATCCTCGTTCGCGAAGGGCAAGTGCGCAAAGACGTGTCGGACTGGGTTCCAGCCCATGGCGACAAGGCCGGTCTCGAACTCGCCATCCTCATTGATGATGCCGACCGCAAAGATGTCGGCAAACAGTTCGACGATCTGACGAACTTCATCAAGTCGCTGCCGAAATCCACCAGCGTCGGAGTCTTCTACGCCAGCAACGGCGCCGTCCAGGCTGCCTCTCAGTTTAATCCGGATCATGAGGCAGCGGCGCAGGCCTTGCGAATGCCCCGCGGCACGCTCGAAGCGATGTCCAGCATCTTCCAATCCACGATGGACCTGATCTCGCGATGGCCGGTCACCGGCGAGCGCCGCGAAATTCTGCTCATCGCCGATGGTTTCGATCGCCTCCGCCACGAGCGCTACAGTCCGGATGTCAAAACCAGTCTCGAGAAAGCACAGCAAGCCGGCATTATCATTCACGCCATTTTCGTGAACGCCGTCGGTTTCGCGGGACGCGCCCAAACCGGCAAGAATATCGGTCAGGGCAATCTCAACACGCTGGCCGATGGCACGGGCGGCAAGGCCTTCTTTCAGGGCTTCTCAACACCCATCGCCTTCGAGCCATTCCTCACGCAGTTGGACTTGGTGCTCCGGAACCAGTATTTCCTCACCTGGATGACGAATCGCAGCAAGAATGCGAAAGGGGAGCTCCGCGGCTTCAAGGTGACCGCCGAGCGGCGCGACGCGGAAATCACCGCGGCGCAAAAAATATTCGTGCCCGGCGAGAAATAAGCGCGTTTGTTGGGCACTCGTCCGCGCACCCGCAGCC
>JBGPZR010000300.1:0-3606 GCA_041493845.1 Terriglobia bacterium
GAAGCGACAACGATTGCGGCAAACATTGAGCGCGCGCGCGAGCGGATGGCGATGGCGGCTGAGCGCGCCGGGCGGCGAGCCGAAGACGTCACGCTCGTGGCCATTTCGAAGATGTTTCCCGCTGCAGCGATCCGTGATGCATACGCCGCGGGTGTGCGCCACTTCGGCGAAAATCGCGTGCAGGAGTGGGAGTCGAAGCGGCCGCTCGTGGCGGACCTCGATGCAACGTGGCACCTGATCGGGCACCTGCAAACCAACAAGGCGCGGCGCGCGGCGAACCTGTTTCATCGCGTGGACTCCGTGGATCGTTTGTCGCTGGCGCAAAAACTGGACGCCGCGGCGGCTGCGGAAGGGAAGCGGCTGCAGATTTTGATCGAGGTGCACCTGGGGGATGAGACGACGAAGAGCGGCGTCGCTGAAGCGGATTTGCCGGTGCTCGCTGAGGGCGTCGAGGCGCTCTCGTATTTGGAATTGCGCGGGTTGATGACCATCCCGCCCTTCTTCGAGAATGCCAAACGTGTGCGGCCATACTTTCGCAAGCTGCGCGAGCTGCGCGATGGCTTGGACAGCCGGCTCGGCGGTACGCTGCCCGTACTCTCGATGGGCATGAGCCATGATTTCGAAATTGCCATCGAGGAGGGCGCGACGGAAATTCGCGTAGGCAGCGCGCTCTTCGGCGAGCGGCAGGCGAAAGCGTGATTGAAATCACGGAGCGCGAGGGGGCTGTGGTTTTCGCAGTGCGCGTGACGCCCCGCGCGAGCCGCAATGCGATCGAAGGCGAATACCAGGGCGCGCTGAAGGTGCGGCTGACGGCGCCGCCGGTGGAAGATCGCGCGAACGAGGCGCTGCGGCGGTTGCTGGCCGAACGTTTGAACGTGCCGGTGTCGGCTGTTAGAATCGTTGCGGGCGACAAAAGCCGCACGAAGCGCGTAACGGTTGCGGGCGCGACGCGCACGCAGATTCTGGCGCTGGCAGGTACAGAGAAAAAAGAGGGCGACTCGCACTATGGCGGACATTAAGGCGATCCAGTCGGAACTTCGCGCCACAAAGATTGATGGCTGGCTTTTCTTCGATCATCATCGCCGCGATCCCATCGCATCGCGCATCCTGGGGCTGGGCTCGAACGGGCTGGCCAGCCGGCGATGGTTCTATTTCATTCCGGCGAAGGGCGAGCCGCGCAAACTGGTGCATCGAATCGAGCAGGGCATGCTCGATTCACTCGAAGGGCGCAAGTACGTGTACGCGGGCTGGGAAGAGCTGCACAAGTTGCTGCCGAAACTGCTTTCCGGGAGCAAGACGATTGCGATGCAGTATTCGCCGGAAAACAATATTCCCTACATCGGGCTCGTGGATGCGGGGACGGTGGAGCTGATTCGCAAACTGAAAAAGAAAGTGGTCAGCTCGGCGGATCTGGTGCAGAAATTCGAAGCGCGCTGGACGCCGGAGCAGCTCGAATCGCACCTGGAAGCAGGGAAAATCGTGGATCGCGCCCGGCAGAATGCATTTGCGCGCGCCGCTGAATTTGTGCGAGCAGGAAAGCCGCTGACGGAATACGAATTGCAGCAATGGATCACGGAGCAGTTTCGCGCGCATCACCTGACACCTGAATCTACGATCGTGGCGGTGCAGCCGAACAACGGCAACCCTCATTACGAGCCGAAGGCGGGAACTTCGCGCCCAATCCGCGCCGGAGATTTGCTGCTGCTCGACATGTGGGCGAAATTCGACCGGCCGGGCAGCGTGTTTTACGACATCACCTGGATGGGATTCCTGGGGAATCGCGTGCCGGATGCGTACGCGAAAATTTTCCGGATCTTGAAACAGGCGCGTGACAGCGCGGTGGAATTCATCAAAGAAGCCGTCGCCGGCGGGCGCGCAATTCACGGCTGGGAAGTGGACGGCGTGGCGCGCGGAATCATCCGCAAGGCAGGGTACGGAAAATATTTTGTGCATCGTCTGGGGCACAGCATCGGGCAGGAAATCCACGGCAACGGCGCGAATATGGACGGCCTCGAGACGCGCGATGACCGGAAGATCATTGCGCGGACTTGCTTTTCGATCGAGCCCGGGATTTACATGCCGGAATTCGGCGTGCGCACGGAAGTGAACGTCTATGTGGGTGAACGCGAAGCGCGCGTGACCGGCGCCATCCAAGAAGAAATTCTGCCGCTGCTCGCCTGAGGTGCCGTGAACGAAGCGTCCGCAAGAGAAACTCGAGTGGCCGAAGCTCCCGCGAAACCAAATTCTTCCGCAATTTTTATTGTGGTAGCGGCGTGGATCGTCCCCGGGATGGGGCATCTGCTGCTGCGGAGATGGGGGCGCGCGATTGTTTTTTTTATCGCGGTGGGAGGACTCGCAGTGACCGGATATCTTTTGCGCGGCAATATCTTTCCGCCGCGCGGGGGCGACGCTTTTAGCACGCTCGGCTTCCTCGCCGATGCCGGCTCCGGCGTGTTTTATTATTTCGCGCGATTCTTTGAGGCCGCCGGTCCGGATGTGTCGCGGGCCGCGGGGGACTACGGGACGCGATTTATCGCTGCTGCGGGAGTGGTGAATCTGATCAGCGTGTGCGACGCGTACGAGATTGCGACGCGGAGGAGAAGTTAAGTGCTGATCGCCACGAAACCTATCGGCCACTTTCCGGCGTTGCTGATATTCGCGCTGATGGCGTCGCTGGCGCTTGCATGCGTCACGCACCGGACAACGGCTGAGCGGATCAAATATGCGGCGTGGTCTTTTTTTCTATTTGTGGCCATCGCCGTCGGGATTGCGTGGGCCATGTATCCCTTCTCGCGCTAGCTCTTCTGCAGATTGCGCGGTAGCCGGTCAGTTTCCGATAGACCGACCACACGGCCAAATTCTGTCGGGGCAAATCGGGTCGGACGACAACTTCCGAGTGGCCGACTACACGTCCAAATGGAGCCCGGTCAAGCTCCCGTATACCCAACGCTTTACACCTATCGTTTTGCGACATGCGGAGTTATCCTTGCGAAACTGACATCGAGAACGCGCATGTTTTGGGGGTGAGTATGCTGCATGTTGGCGTCGTGTTCTTGCTGGGTGCAATTCTGACCTTGACACCCGGTGTCGCAACAGCACAGATCAGCGCTACGCTTAACGAGGACTCTCGCAAGATTGTCAATTCCATTCTGCTGGAGCGAACGGCCACCGACAGCTTAGCAGAACTCACAGACACGATCGGGGGCCGACTGGCAGGTTCGCCTGCGTACAACTGTGCGGCGGAGTGGGCAGCGGCGAAGTTCCGTTCTTATGGTATCCACGACGTTCGACTGGAACCGTTTACCATTCCAAACGGCTGGCAACGCGGTTGGGCGCACGGACGGATTGTCGCACCCATCGACCGTCACCTGACAATCGAGTCGGTGGGCTGGGCGCCATCTACGCGATCTGGAGGTGTCCGCGGAGAACTGATAGTCGTCAACGATGTTTCACCCGCAGCCATCCGAGCGAGGGCTGGCGAGCTAAGAGACCGGATCGTACTGCTCGACCACAGGCGGGCCTTCCAGCAGGACGAGAGGGAAGCGTTAGTTCAGATTCGCGCGTCTTACCAGCTGTTCGCAGAAGTGAACGCCAGCGCCGTTCTCC
>JBGPZR010000331.1:0-3295 GCA_041493845.1 Terriglobia bacterium
CCTGTTTTCCGATTCGCATCCGTCGGCGCCGCCTGCAGGCGTTCATATCGCGAATATTGACGGAGCATCGCGCGGCAATCCCGGGCCGGCTTCTTACGCCGTCGTCCTGCGCGATCCGGGGGGCAAAATCGTGCTCGAGCTGGCGAAAAATATCGGCCGCGAAACGAACAATGTCGCCGAATACTTTGCCCTGCTCGCCGCACTCGATTACGCCGCCAGCCACGGCATTCGGGCGCTGCGCATTCGCAGCGATTCGGAGCTCCTCGTTCGCCAGATGCAGGGCCGCTACAAAGTGAAAAGCGCGGACCTGAAGCCGCTCCACGAGCGCGCCTCGAAACTCGCGCGCCAGCTAGAATACTTCACCATCGAGCATGTCGCCCGCGAAATGAATCGCGAGGCGGACGGCATCGCCAATGTCGCGCTCGACCAGGCAGGTGTCCCCAAATTCGAAAGCCGAAAATCGAGCGCCAAAACTCAGGCGAATGCGGCCCCTCACGGCACGCCGAACGCTTCTCAGCACTCGCCCCTCTCCCCTCGTCCCGCGCCCCTCGCTGTCCGCGCGCGTTTTGTCGGGGGAGCACTCGTGCCCGTCGAGCCACTCGAACTCCCCGAAGGCGCCGAAGTCACGATCGAGCTCCGCATCCCACCGAAAGAGTAGGCCGGGGAAAAATCTTCACGGGAATTTCTCTTCACAGATTATCGAGTACCTCCGCATGTTCGGTCGTGCTGCCGCACAAATTGACGTGACTGTTCACGCAGAGGCTGCGGCGGCGGGTTTTGCGGCGACATTCGTTGTGATGGCGGGGAATTTTTTCAGCGCGTAGGAGCGGTAGAGGGTGTCGCGCTGAGCGGGGATATAGCCGGCATCGGTGATGATGCGGCGGAGCTCTTCTTCGTTGGTGCGGTTGCGGACGCCGGCGGCGTAGACCACATTTTCTTCAATCAAAATGCTGCCGACATCGTCGGCGCCGAATTGCAGGCCCACCTGGCAGATTTTGATTCCGGGCGTGAGCCAGCTTGATTGAATGTGATCAATATTGTCGAGATACAACCGGCTGATGGCGAGTGTCTTCAGGTAGTCGAACGCGGTGGTTTCCGGAATTTTTTTTCCGAGCGGCGTATTTTCCGGCGCAAAAATCCAGGGGATGAAGGCGGTGAACCCGCCGGTATCTTCCTGGATGCGGCGGATGCGTTCGAGATGGTTCACGCGGTGGCGGTATTCTTCGCCGCAGCCGAACATCATGGTCGCCGTGGTGCGCATTCCCAGCGCGTGCGCGGTGCGGTGCATGTCTTCCCACTCATCCGACCTGCACTTCAGCCGCGAGATGCGGGCGCGCACTTCGTCGTCCAGAATTTCCGCGCCGGCGCCGGGAATCGAATCGAGCCCGGCATCGCGCAGCCGGGCGATCGTGTCGCGCACGGAAAGTCCGGAAACTTCCGAGATGCACAGAATCTCCGGCGCCGAGAAGCAGTGCAGGTGGACCTGCGGATATTTTTCTTTGATCGAGCTCAGCATGTTCTCGTAATACTCGATCCGCAAATCCGGGTGCAGCCCGCCCTGCAGCAGGAGGCCCGTCCCGCCGAGCTGGAGCATCTCTTCGATTTTCTGGTAGATGGTTTCGAGCGGCAGGATGTAGCCGTCCTTCGCGCCCATGGGGCGGTAGAACGCACAGAAAGAGCAATACTCCGTGCAGAAATTGGTGTAGTTGATGTTGCGATCGATTTGGTACGTGGCGATGCGCGGATCGGTCTTCTTGCGGCGGAGTTCGTTGGCCGCCATGCCGATGCCGATCAGATCATCGGAGTTGAAGAGCTCGAGTGCTTCCTGTTGAGTGATGGCCATGTCGCTTTTCGTTTTCTATTGTCGCATTAAACCAGGTAAATCGGGTCGTTCGACCGCACAATTCCTTCGCCCAGAACAGCTCCGTACACACCGGTGCAACCGCCGTGGCCGCGCGAAACATGTTCGAGGACCGCGGGAGACGCCGCTGCGGTTTCCGGATCGAGCGTAATCATCTTGCAGCGTGGGTCTTTCTCGACGATACGCACCTTTACTTCCTCCCCGATTTGCAATTCACGGCCGACCAACTCGTCCTCAAAAAATGGCGTGTCTTTTTCCCAGCGCGCATAGAAATTCGCGCGAAAGCGACGGTGATCGAGATTCATTCCTGTTTCATCAGATAGAGCGCGAACGGTGCTCAGTCCCAGGAGCGACACAGGATACAAATCGGTCATGCTGCGTTCGGAAAATCGGAGGTGCAGGGAGCGTCCAAAGCGTTTTTCGGCGTATTCGGTGAATTGGGGATCGCCCATCCGAAAAGTTTCGCCCTCGGGCATGGTCACATCCACGGCGAAATCGTCCGAGTGAGGATGTTCTTCGCCGGCGGGCGGCGGATTAAGCAGACGGGGGCGAAACAAAATCATTTCGGGGCCCTGGCGGCCCGTCATCCACGGGAAATTCGACTTGTTCTGATTGTCCACGAAGGCGTACACGCGATCTCCCACAAGTCCGGCAAACGTGACGCGCGCTTCAGCGAGATCTTCTCCGGCCATGCTCTTCACCGGATAACGCCGCAGACTGCTCAACGCACCAATGCGGACCATGACGTCACGATCCCCGGCGCGCGCCGGCTGCGTTGCCCAGCGCTGCGGCGGCGAATTCGAGCGGGCGATTGCGCGGGATCAATCCGGCTGCGGCGGCTTTCTCAAAAAACAGACGCAAGCCCGCGAGATTTTCCTCGTCGAGATCGAAGTCAATGTTGTCGGCCAGATAGCGCTCGAGCGCGCGCGGAGGCAAATCGAGCTTGACCGAAGCCGCCTCGGCAATTTCGCGGAGACGCTCCAGGCCATATTGCTTCGAGGCCAGAAAATCAGCGACGATTTCCGGCGTGATGGCGTCGCGCCGCCCCGCCCATATCGCGAGCACGCAGGGCTTTCCGGTCATTTCTTCCCACTGATACGCGACGTCGTAAACGAAGATAGTTTCGAATCCGGGAACGGGCATTTCATCCGGATCGCCCTGGCAGCACTGTTCGCCGCTGGACGATTTTCCGGCGAGCGCATCCATTTTCAGCGCGACGCGCAATGCGGGATCGCCGATCACCAACGCGGCGTCCGCCTGCTTCAGCATCTCGGACGGGTCGGGGGCTGCTTCGACAAATTCCGGCTGAATTTTCCAGAGGTCTTTGGCCAGCAGTCGGACGAGAGCGGCGGAGCTGCGGGAGCTGGAGTCGAGCGCAATTTTTTTGGCCATGTCGATGGGCTTTTTGGCGACTACCAGGATGCTGCGGACTTC
>JBGPZR010000107.1:0-7022 GCA_041493845.1 Terriglobia bacterium
CAGTCCTGGCGGTGGTTGCTCTGCTTTGCGAATTCCTTGCAAAGCGCCCCCAGGTTCCGGGCGAGGCGAGAGCGTGAACATTCCTAGCCGGTACTTTGTCCGGCGGAATGAAGAAAGCGATTACCAACGAGTCCCGGCACGGGCTGGGACTCGTTGCGGGGCTTTCCAAAGAGACGTAGAATAGCGCCGAATTAACCAAACAAACGAGATCATCACAATGGCTGCCCCTCAAAAGCCGGAACGCGGGAGTGAAGCGAGCGAAGAGGTTGCGGAAGCCGCCGTCGTTCCCGTGGTGGATGAAATCAAGTGGCGCATGCCGGGAATTTACATTGCGCTCAAGCCCGGCGTGACCACTCCTCACAAGGAGATCGCTGAAAAAGTGACGCTCACAATCGAAACCATGATTGGAAAGATCGCGCGGTCGAAGACCGTGTAAATCGTGCCCGACTTGCCCAAGACACGCTCGGGCAAACTAATGCAGCGTGTCTTGGCGGCAATATCCAACAGCAGGAACGTCGGGGATATCACGACGCCGGCCAATCCGGACATCGTCGAGCAGATTCGCGTGCAGGTGCAGGGCAAAGAAAAAGTGGCGAAGAAGGAAGGGCCCGAAGACATCAAGCAGTTTGGCTCCGTCGAGTAAGGGGGCCTGAAAAAAATCCGCGCAGAGGGTTCGAAGGAGGAAAATCACCATGGCAAAGAAGAGGGGCAAGGGGATTTCTCGGAGGGATTTCGTCAAGCTCGCTGGCACCGGCGCACTCGCCGCTGGAATCGGGCCAGCTTTTCTTTTTCCCGAGCGCGCTCAAGCCCAGCAAAAGACGTTGAAGATTCTTCAGTGGAGCCACTTCGTGCCCGACTACGACAAGTGGTTCGACGGCGTGTACACCAAGGCGTGGGGGCAGAAGAACGATACCAACGTCACCGTGGACCATATCTCACTGAACGAAATCCCAGCGCGCGCCGCTTCCGAAGCCGCCGCCCAGAAGGGCCACGACCTCTTCATGTTTCTCTCGCCGCCGGCCGCTTACGAAAAGCAGGCCATCGACCACAGCGAGATCTACCAGGAAGTGGAAAAGAAGCACGGCAAGAAGGTCGAGTTGGCCCACAGGTCCACTTACAATCCAAACACCAAGCGCTATTACGCCTTCAGCGATTCCTACGTCCCCGATCCGGGCAACTGGCGCAAGGATCTCTGGGAGGCCGTCGGCTATCCCAATGGCCCGGACACCTACGACGACCTGCTCAATGGCGCGCGCAAGATCCGCAAGGACCCGAAGCTGGGCAACCCGTGCGGTCTGGGCCTGGCGCAGGAACTCGACACCAGCATGGCGATGCGCGCCATTCTCTGGTCCTTCGGTGGTTCCGAGCAGGACGAAGCGGGCAACGTCACCATCAACTCCAAGGCCACGATCGAAGCGCTGAAGTATATGCGCGCCCTCTATAAGGATACTGAAACGCCCGAGGTGTTCACCTGGGATCCCTCCTCCAATAACCGCGCCATGCTCGCCGGGAAGGTTTCTTACGTCGCCAACGCGATTTCCATTACCCGCGTGGCGGAGCGTGAGAAAGCCACGAATCCGATGATGGCGGATATGTCCAAGAAGATCTGGATTAGCAAGGCCTTAAAAGGCCCCGCGCGGCGCATAGCTGCTGAACACGTGATGGATTGTTATTTGATCTGGAATTTCGCAGAGAACAAGGAAGGGGCCAAGCGCTTCCTGGTCGATTACATTGATGGATTCGGCGAGGCCTTCAAGGCCAGCAAGTTTTACAACTTCCCCTGCTTCCCGAAGACTGTGCCCGATCTTGTCCAACAAATCTCCAACGACCCGTCTGCCGATCCGCCCGACAAATACAAGGTGCTCGCAGACGTGCTGGATTGGGCCACCAACATCGGCTATCCCGGCTACTGCTCGGCGGGAATCGACGAAGTGTTCAACACCTGGGTGATCCCCACGATGTTTGCCAAGGTAGCCAAAGACGAGTTGAGTGCGGAGGATGCAGCCAAGGCCGCGGAGGCGGAGATCAAGCGCATATTCGAGCGGCGCAAGGCAGGCTAGACGTGGCCCGGGGCGACGATGGCGGTTGTTGAAACCAGGGGTCTGACCAAGGTCTTCAAGCAAGGCGAACTGGGCGCAGTCAATAACGTTAATCTGCTTACCCAAGAAGGGGAATTCCTCGTTTTCCTGGGCCCCTCCGGGTCCGGCAAGACCACGCTCCTTCGCATGATCGCGGGCCTCGAAACGCCTACGGCCGGTGAAATTCTCATCGGCGGGCAGGACGTCACGCATCTTTCGCCCCGCGAACGCCGCATCGCCATGGTGTTTCAGAGTTACGCGCTCTATCCGCACCTGAGCGTCTACAACAACATTGCATTCCCTCTCAAAGCCCAGAACGTCCCGAAGGAACAGCACAAGCAAAAGGTCGAATGGGCCGCCGGCCTGCTCGGGATCGGCAAGCTGCTTCATCGCAAGCCCCGTGAACTCTCCGGCGGCGAGCGCCAGCGCGTGGCACTGGCGCGCGCCATCGTCCGCGAGCCTACCGTCTTTCTCCTCGATGAGCCGCTGTCGAATCTCGACGCCAAGCTGCGCGCCTCCGCTCGCGAAGAGCTCGAGGAATTTCACGATCGCATCAAGACCACGACCATCTATGTCACCCACGACCAGGTGGAAGCCATGGCGCTGGGAGATCGCGTGGTCGTGTTGCATCAGGGCGTTGTGCGGCAGATCGGCACGCCCCGCGAAGTGTACGACGAGCCCGCTGACACCTTTGTGGCCACCTTCCTCGGTTCACCGCCGATGAACTTGCTCGAAGCCGATGGCGTGATCGTAGGATTCCGGCCCGAGCGCTTTCTTCCCGCGGAAACAAAGCTGGCGGCGCAGGGCGGATCGCGATTTCCGTTGCGCTTCCATGTGCAGCACTCGGAATATCTCGGGGCCGAGCGCATCCTCTACGGAATACTCGAAGGAACTCGATTCCGCGACAAGCCTGTTTGCGCGCGGGTCTCTTCCAACGTGCTTGAGATCTATGCGCCGAAAACCACCTACGATTTCGCGGTGCCGGAACCGGAACTGAAATTCTTCGACGCGCAAACCGGCAAACGAATCCCGCCGAGGCCCTTCTCGTGGCAATGACCTCCAGCCCCGCAGTCGCACAGAGGCCGCACGGTCACCGGTCAACTCCCGAGAGCCGCGCCTGGTGGCTCGGCCAGGCGATGTTTTTCCCGGCCATGATTTACGTGCTCGCAGTCATCGGTCTTCCCTTCGCCCTGGCGGTCATCTACGCTTTCAGCGACATCAAAGTCGGCAGCGTCGGGTATCACTTCGTCGGCTTCGAGAATTTCTCGAGCATCCTGCGCAGCGCGACCTTCTTGCGCGCCCTCTATGACTCATTCGTTTTCACAATCGGCTCACAGGTCCTGGTGCTTGTGGGCTCCACGATTTTGGCTCTGGCGCTCGAAAAAAAATTCCGCGGCCGCGGCGTGGTGCGTTTTCTGATGCTGCTCCCGTGGGTCGCACCGGTTTCCATCGGCGCCATCGGTTGGAAATGGATCCTCGACTCGCTTTATAGCGTTATCAACTGGGTGCTCATCCGCATCCCTTTTTTGCATCTCGACCGCTTCAACCCGCCGCAGTGGCTCGGAGAACCCGCGCTGGCGATGGCCTCCGTGATCCTGGTCCACACTTGGCGGCTGCTTCCCTTCTCGACCGTGATTCTTCTGGCCGGCCTCGGCGCCATTCCCAAGGACATTCCCGAGGCGGCGGAAATTGACGGCGCGGGATTCTGGCGCAAGATGTTCCAGATTACGATTCCCATGTTGCGGCCCATCCTGAATGTGGCGCTGCTTTTCGGAATCGTCTTCACCTTTACCGACATGACCGTGGTTTACATCCTCACGCGCGGCGGCCCCTACGACACGACGCAGGTGGTGCCGTCGCTCGCGTTCTTCACCGGCGTGCTCGGTGGCGATTTGTCCGAGGGTGCCGCGATCTCGCTCTTCATGGTGCCCATCCTCGTCGTCGTAGCTTTCCTGATGCTGCGCCAGGCGCATCGTTCGGAGGTCACGTGATCGCCCGGGGGCGCATCCGCGAGTGGTTCATCGGAGCCGGCCGATTCGCCGTGTTGCTTTTTTTCTCGGTGGCGCTGGCGTTCCCATTTTATTGGATGGTGCTCACCACGTTTAAGCAGGGCGGCGACCTCTATAACCTCAACAACAATCCGTTCATCTTCAACATGAAGCCCACGCTGGAGCACCTCCACGTGCTCTTCCGCGAAACGATGTATCTGCGCTGGGTGGGCAATACCGCGCTGGTCGGCGTCATCGTCGTGTTCATCACTCTCCTGCTCTCTTTGCCCGCGGCTTATTCTCTGGCGCGGCTCACCGGCAGATGGGGTGAACGCCTGGGCATCGCCATGTTCCTCACTTACCTGGTGCCCCCGACTCTGTTGTTCATCCCGCTGTCTCGGATCGTTGCGAACCTGGGGCTGCAGGACACCATCTGGGCGCTCGTATTCGTCTATCCGAGCTTCACCATCCCCTTTTCCACCTGGCTGCTGATGGGATTCTTCAAATCCATCCCCAGGGAGCTCGAAGACGCCGCCATGGTTGACGGCCTCACGCGATTCGGCGCTTTCGTGCGGCTGGTGGTGCCCATCTCGCTTTCTGGGATCCTCACCGTCGTGATTTTCACCTTCACGCTGGTCACGCAGGAGTTCGTCTATGCGCTCACGTTCATCGCGCCGGAATCGCGGCAGATGGTCGGCGTCGGCGTCCCCACGTTCTTGATCCGCGGCGACGTTTACTTCTGGGGCGAACTCATGGCCGCCTGCCTCATCACCAGCCTCCCCATCGCGCTGCTCTACAATATGTTCCTCGACCGCTTCATCGCCGGCTTCACCGTCGGCGCCATCAAGTAGCCATTTGAATTGAGTCCCTGATTCACGATCGTTCATTCCCATTCAGTTGTTCACGCCGGGACCTTGTTCTCCTCTGCATCGGACTCGCACGCTAACTCTCTCTGCACTTATCCGTTTTCGAAAAGCGCGCTTGCATGCCCCGAAGCCCAAGGCTTATCATCAGCGCGCAACGGGTTTGCGCGGCCCTGAATCTTTCGAAGAGAACGCGTCCCCCTTCCAGCTTGCAAGTCCAACCGGGGAGCGGACATGTCTGAGGCAGCCAGCGCTCTTTCTTCTGGAGAGCGCGTCGCCAATTACCAGATTCTTGGAATGTTGGGCGCTGGCGGGATGGGTGTGGTTTACAAAGCCCTCGATTTGAAGCTTCAGCGCACCGTCGCTCTCAAGTTCCTGCCTCCCGATATCAGCGTCAGCGAAAAAGACAAGGAACGCTTCCTCAAGGAAGCTCGCACGGCTTCCTCGCTCGATCACGCGCACATCGGTGTCATCCACGGAATTGAAGAAACGCCCGACGGGCGCTGCTTCATTGTAATGGCGTACTACGAAGGAGAAACGCTGGCGCAAAAAATTCGCCGCGGCCCTCTTCCCTTTCGTGATGCCGTCGACACCGCCACGCAAATCGCGCAGGGTCTCGGCGAGGCGCACGCCCATCACATCGTCCACCGCGATGTGAAGCCTTCGAACATCATGATCACCGCACAGGGCGTCGTGAAGATTGTGGACTTCGGCCTCGCCCGTGCCTTCAGCACACCCAGTATGACGAAGACTGGCGGGACAACCGGGACCGTCGGCTACATGTCACCCGAGCAGACGCTCGGCATGGCCGTGGATCAACGCACTGACATTTGGGCGCTGGGCGTGATTCTGGCGGAAATGCTCACCGGCCAAAATCCCTTCCGTCGTGATAGCGTGCCCTCGATTGTCGTCGCCATCTTGAATGAGCCTCCCCGCGCGATGGAAGGGGTCCCGCTCGAGCTGCAACAGATTGTCTATCGCGCGCTCTCGAAGGATCTTGCAAACCGCTATCAGTCCTGCGCCGAGGTGCTCGCAGACTTCCAGCGGGTTCGCACGCAGCTCCCCGAGCCTTCGGCCGCCGCGGACCCATCCGCGCCGACACGGTCTCTACGCCCTGCCGATTTTCAGAAGTACGTGGAGCACGCCTCGAATTCAGCCTGGATTCCCGCCCCTCGGCGCAGGCACACCACGCAATGGCTGATCCTTGGTGTTGCGGCCGCTCTGCTCGCCGTGGCAGGCCTTTCCTTCGTTCCCTCAGTGCGCGAAAGGTTCGCCGGCGGGATCGCCGCGAGCAGCCAGAAACACATTGCCGTCCTCCCCTTCGACAATATCGGAAATAACCCGGCCAACGAGCCGCTCGCGGAAGGACTGATGGATAGCCTGGCCGGCAAACTGTCCAACCTCGACGTCGGCCAGCAATCGCTCTGGGTGGTTCCCGCGAGTGAGGTTCGCCGCCGGAAAATAAACGATCCCGCCGCGGCGCTGCGCGAACTGGGCGCCACTCTCGCGGTCAAAGGAAGCATCCAGCGCGACGGCCAGGACGTTCATCTGACCGTCAATCTGATTGATACGAAAAACATGCGCCAGATCGGCTCGGCCAGCTTCGAGGATCGCGCCGGCGACCTCGCGACACTTCAGGACGAAGCTGTCTCGAAGCTGGCGCGGCTGATGCACATCACCGTTACCGCCGAAATGCTCCGCAACACGGGCGGCTCAGTTACACCAGCTGCTTATGAGGACTACCTGACGGCGCTCGGCTACATGCAGCGCTACGACAAGCCCGGAAACCTGGATGCGGCGGTCGAAGCCCTGCAAAGTGCCGTGAAAACCGATCCCCGCTTCGCCGTCGGATATGCGCAGCTCGGCGAGGCATATCGTCTCAAATACCAGCTCGACCAGAATCCGAAGTGGGTGCAGGAGGCTCTCGCCAGTTCGCAGAAGGCCGCCCAATTGAACGACAGCTTGCCGGGCGTCTACGTCACGCTGGCTCGCATCCACGCCAGCACGGGAAAACATGATCTCGCCCTGCAGGAGTTCCAGCACGCTCTCCAGCTCAATCCACGTGATCCGGACGCGCTGGCCGGCACGGCCCG
>JBGPZR010000301.1:0-3605 GCA_041493845.1 Terriglobia bacterium
AGAAAGACTTACGCGGCCGGATAGCTCTGCGGGCTTCATCTTTGACGGTTTTCCGCGGACCATTCCGCAGGCTCAGCAGCTCGATGGAATTCTCGAGCGCCGCGGATTCGGCAAGCCGGTGGTTGTCGAATTTCGCGTGAGCCCGGAAAGGCTGCTCCATCGCCTCTCGGGCCGCTGGACCTGCAGCGTCGGAGGCGAGACGTACAATATCTACGAGCGCCCGCCGAAGGTGCCGGGGATTTGCGACAACGACGGCGGGAAATTGGTTCAGCGCTCGGACGACCGCCCCGAAGTGGTGAAGGAGCGCCTGGCTGCGTATGACCGGCAAACGAAACCGCTCGCCGGTTATTACCGGCAGCGTGGCGTGCTCGAAATTGTGGACGGGACCGCAAGTGTGGAAGAAGTGAGCCGCGCGCTGAACGAGATTTTCAAGCGCGCGGAAGGGTGAGATGGTCATCTGTAAATCGCCGGCAGAGCTCGAGAAAATGCATCGAGCCGGACTCATCGTCTGGGGCGCGCTCGATAAGATGCGCTCCATGGTGCGGCCGGGCATCTCGACCAAAGAGCTCGATGAATTTGCCGAGGCCTACACGACCGAGCACCATGCCCGTCCGGCGTTTAAGGGTTACCGGGGCTACCCGAGCTCAGTGTGCACGTCGATCAATCAGGAGGTCGTGCACGGGATTCCGTCGCCGGCGCGCAAGTTGCGCAATGGCGATATTCTCTCGATGGATTTCGGCGTCGAGCTGGACGGCTACTTCGCGGATGCCGCGCTGACGGTCCCGGTGGGCAAGATCAAGCCGGAACGCGAAAAGTTGCTGCGGGTGACCCGCGAGTCGCTCGAGCAGGCCATCGCCAAAGTCCGGCCCGGCAATCGCCTCGGAGATATTTCCGCGGCGGTGCAGACCTGGGTCGAAAAGAACGGCTACTCAGTGGTGCGCGAGTTTGTGGGCCACGGAATCGGAACGCGCATGCATGAGGAGCCGCAGCTCCCGAACTACGGCACGCCGGGGCAGGGAGCGCGATTGCAGGAAGGCATGGTGCTGGCCATCGAGCCGATGGTGAACACGGGTGGTCCGGGCGTGAGGGTGCTCGATGATGATTGGACTGCGGTGACGGCAGACGGAAGCGATTCAGCGCATTTCGAGCATACCGTCGCGGTCACGGCCAAGGGGCCATGGATTCTCACGCGGCCCGAGGAAGCAAGCGGGCCGGTTTGGTAAACGCGCGGCGCGGGGCCGCTCGAATTAGAGAAAAAACAGGAGCACATGGCAGGAAGGCCAGAGAAGGAAAAGAAAAAATCGGCCGAGGGAAGCGGGAAAGAGGACGCCATCGAAGTGATGGCAACGGTGATTGAGCCGCTTCCGAACGCGATGTTTCGCGTCCAGCTCGAGAACAAGCATGAGGTCCTGGCCCACATTTCAGGAAAGATGCGGAAGAACTTCATCCGCATCCTTCCGGGGGATCGCGTGGCCGTCGAGCTCTCCCCATACGACTTGACGCGCGGACGCATTGTTTATCGCTACAAATAGTGGCGGGCAGAAGGAACGGAGCGGGAAATGAAGGTACGTGCATCGGTGAAGAAAATTTGTATGAAGTGCAAGATTGTGCATCGGCGCGGCGTGGTGCGCGTGATTTGTGTGAATCCAAAGCACCGCCAGCGCCAGGGTTAGGGAGAAAACAGAATGGCACGCATTGCAGGTGTGGATTTGCCGCCCAACAAGCGGCTCTGGGTTGGCCTCACCGCCATCTACGGCATTGGCCAGGCGCGCGCACGTTCGCTCGCTGAAAAGGCGAAAGTGGATGCGACGAAGAAAATCAAAGACCTCACCGAAGATGAGGTTACGCGGATTCGCGCCGCCATTGAGTCCGAGGGCCGGGTCGAAGGCGACCTCCGCAAAGAAATGCAGATGAATATCCGCCGCCTGATTGAAATTCAGTGCTACCGCGGCATTCGCCACCGCCGGAATCTTCCGGTGCGTGGCCAGCGGACGCACACCAACGCGCGCACGCGCAAGGGCCCGCGCAAGGGCGCAGTCGCGGCGAAGAAGAAAACGATGGCGCGCAAGTAGAGTTCCCAAAGGAGACGCAAGAAAGTGGCCAAAGAACCTAAAGACGCCGCAGCAGCCGCTACTCCGGCAGCCGGAGCAGCAGCAAAAGCGTCGAAGCGGAAGAAGGAATTCCGCAAGAAGAAAGAAAAGCGCGTAGTGCCGCACGGTGTCGTGTGCATCCAGGCGACGTTCAATAATACTATCGTCACCCTCACCGATCCCGACGGCCGCGCCGTTAGCTGGGCTTCCGCTGGCTCGGTCGGATTCAAAGGTTCGCGCAAGGGCACGCCCTACGCCGCGCAGCAGGCGGCCATGACCGCCGCGGGCGTAGCGCGCGATCAGTACGGCATGAAATCGGTGGATGTGCGCGTGAAGGGGCCTGGAGCGGGACGGGAATCCGCCGTGCGAGCGCTCGCAACCTCCGGCCTGCACATCAATGCGATTAAGGACGTCACTCCGGTGCCGCACAACGGCTGTCGTCCGCCGAAGCGCCGCCGCGTCTAAGCCGCAACAGATTTTTTCGGTTGAGAAAAAGGAGAGAAGGACTTGGCAAGACATCGTGAAGCGGTTTGCCGGTTGTGCCGCAGGGAAGGGCAAAAGCTTTTCCTGAAGGGCCTCCGGTGTTTTACTGAAAAATGCGCCATCGAGAAGCGCAACTTCGTTCCCGGCCAGCACGGCCAGGCCCGGCGCCCGAAGATGGTTGGCTATGGCGTGCAATTGCGCGAAAAACAGAAGGTAAAGCGCACCTACGGCCTGCTCGAGCGGCAGTTCCGCAATTATTTCGAGAAGGCGGAACGCACCAAAGGCCCAACGGGCGCGAACTTGATGGTAATGCTCGAGCGCCGCCTCGATAACGTGGTCTATCGCATGGGACTCGCCGGCTCGCGCTCACAGGCCCGCCAGTTTGTCCTGCACGGCCACATCCGCGTGAAGGGGCAGAAGGTCAACATCCCCAGCTACCTGGTGGAAGTGGGCGACGACGTGGCGCTGAAAGACAAGATGCACCAGAACACCATGGTGCTCGAAGCGCGCAATCTGGCGCAGAGCCAGGGCGTGGCGCCGTGGCTCGATATTGACCGCGAGAATTTCAAAGCGCGCGTCGTGGCGATGCCCCGCCGTGAAGACGTGCAGACGCCGCCGATGAACGAGCAGCTCATCGTCGAGCTGTACTCGAAGTAGCGCAGAATTTTTTACGTCGAAAGTTTGTGGGTCCGCCGCGGGCGGGCCGGGAGGAATGTACAGATGTGGAAGGGCTTCCAGAAACCAAAGCGCTTGGCAGCAGAACCAGAAACACTCACCGACAAATACGGAAAATTCTCCGCGCAGCCTTTTGAGCGCGGATGGGGAACGACGGTCGGCAATTCGTTGCGGCGCGCTCTCCTGAGCTCGATCGAGGGCGCGGCAATCACCGCGGTGAAAATCGAAGGCGTCCTGCACGAATTCTCGCCGATTCCGGGCGTGGTCGAAGACGCTACCGACATCATCCTCAACCTGAAGCAGGTGCCGTTGAAGCTCAACACGGACCAGCCGAAGACCATCACGCTGAATGTGGAC
>JBGPZR010000051.1:0-9620 GCA_041493845.1 Terriglobia bacterium
ATCTTCCAGAGGCACGACGTCATCCGAAAGGACGGCAAAGCCGAGATGGGCAAACGATGCGGCAGTGGTGGATTTTCCCGCGCCCTCGTCGCCCACGAACGCAACGGCGCGATCATCGAATGCGACCGCGCTGGCGTGGAGGCAGGTCACGCCACGGAGCCGTAGCAGCAGGCCCAGCACAGGTCCCAGCAGAAAAGTCGCTGCATCCTCGAGCGACGACGTGGCGGGCCACTTCGCCCACACGCTCGTGCCCTCGCGATCCAGCCAGAATTCCATTCCGTCGCAGTAAGCGAGATAGAGGCAAGCTCCATCGGCCACTTGCCAGATGCGTAGCGCCGGCTCGCCTGCTGCGTCGAGATCGGAGCTGACGAACGTAAGCACCCCGCGCCCGGCGGAGTTTTCAGAGTGAGTGGATGGTGAGCTCCCCAGGTGAACTTCGACATCGGGGGCGGGCAAGGATGCGCCTGCAGGGTTCAGTCCCGGGATCGGCAGATTCGAGTGAAGGGAAAGCCCGAAGACAGAGTAATTAAAACTCAACTTCGTTTAGCGAATGCTGGTCCGCACGCGCGGAAATCTTCCCCCGTCCCTCGCGCGGCGCAATGCGACCTTTTGCGTGAGCTCTCGAACAGTTCCATAAACGGTCAGGATTGGGGTCGAATATGGCTTCTTCGCGCCCCGTGCGACGGACTTACGCATTACCAGCCTCCGCATGCAAGTTATACCGGACTCTGCGAGCCGACTGCAACCAAAAGTTGAGGCATATCGGCCGCACCAAAGAATCAGCTGTTTCGGAGATTTTCACTCCGTTTAAGGGAGCAAGCGCAGAGCGATCGATGAACTGGTCCATTTCTCCGTTCCAGTGTACATGATCCACCCATTCCACCCCCGGCATTTGAAGTTGCGCTATCAACGGATCGCCGGCCAGTGGCGTTTTCGGCCGCAAGCGCACGCTTTCGGGCAGCCGCCCGGCCATTGCGGCCCGCAGGAGCATCTTCTCGTAAAACCACGGAAAAGGCGGCAGCGCGAGCAAATAGTTCACGATCCGCAAGTCCAGGAAGGGATGACGCACCTCGACCGGAAAGCGTGTCACGCCGGGATTTTCGTGCTCGAAGAGTCTTGACCACTGTGGAATTTCGAGCGAACCATGCGCGGTTGGGTTAATGGGATGCCGCAGCCGCTTGGGGTCACTCCCCACTTCTTTCCATCGCGCTTCCAGGTTCACGCGTCGCGCAAAGTCAGGCGCGATCCACTTCGGGAAGTTGGGCGCGGTAGGATCCAAACCAAACAAGCCCTTCACCCGTCGGCGAACGCCCGGCCAGGGGGACGGACGCAGCCACAGGTAGCGCGGTACCAGCGCGAAAAAGTGCGCCCATTCCCGCCGCTGGAACATGTCCCTGGCGTAAGGCCACATCTCGAAGTGCATCAGGTTGTCGCTGCCTTCGCCGGAAAGCACGACGCGCGAATCAGCCGCGATCATTTTGAATTGGTCGATGATCCCGGCGAAGAAGGGATCGTCCACAGGTTCGGGCCAGTTGATTTCAGGATCGTCCCAGCGGTCAAAGAGCCGCAGGTGATCGACCGCCAGGCAACGAATGGGAATCCTCAGAAACTCCGCCACCTTGCGCGCAAAATCACCATCGCGATCCGGAATTAAGGTTTCGTAGACCACGGTAAGTGCGCGTAATTCCGATGTGCTGCCGGCCTTCGCTGCCAGCTCGCGGGCCATCGCGGCGATGGACGCCGAGTCCAACCCGCCGCTCAGCAGAATGCTCACCCGATCAGTGCGCAAGCGGTCTGCAATCGCGGCCTGCAGCAGGACCTGAAAATGCTCGACATATTCATCCGCGTGGCGATAGCGGATCCGCCCATCGGTGGGCGCAGTCCAGTAACGCCTCATCTGCAAGCCGCCTGCGTCAACGGTAAGCGAATGTGCAGGAGGCAGGCGCCGAATGTCGCGGAAAGTTGTGGTTGCGTTGTCGCAGTTCAGCCCGAACAATAAAAAATCCGCAATCGCCGCTTCGTTCAGCTCCTCACCGACGTCAGGATGCTGGCGGACACAATCGAGCACATTGCTGAACAGGAAGAGCCCGCCCTTTTCAGCGTAATAGAACGGCTTCACGCCCAGATGGTCGCGCGCGCAAAACAGAGCCTTCCTCGGCGCGTCCCAGATGGCAAAGACAAAATCGCCGCGCAAGTGCTCGACGCAATCCGCGCCCCAGGCAGCGTACGCTTGCAGAATCAGTTCCGAATCCGGCGCCGTGTGCGCGACTTTGCCGCCTGCGCTCTCCAGTTCCGCGATCAGCTCTGTCCGGGCATCCAGGCGGGCATCAGCTGCGATCCACAGCCGCCCTTCCAGGGTGGCCGGCTGGCGCTCGTTCGCGGATTCGCGGGTCGTGCTGAGCAGCGCGTGGCCTAATCCGACGCACCCTTCCATCCATGTGTCGCGCGCGTCCGGCCCGCAATAGGAAAGAAACTGAGCAAGAGCCCGCAAGAAGGCGCGGTCAACCGGCGTTCCATCACGATGATAGATGCCAACGATGCCGCTCAATGAGTTTGTGCCTCCATGGACGCGACCGAACCCTCGAACGGAACAAAGTGAAGATGTTCTTCACTCGCGCCGCCAACGACGCCGCCCTCGAATTCCACCCAGGCGTGCGCCTCAAACCGATCCGCTTCTTTCCTCGCTCCAATCCTTAGGTCCGCCGCGATGCCGCGCCGCTGCAACAACCACCAGAGCACCAGCGACTGTTCGAGGCAGTTGGTGCGAAAGGGCAGGTAGCGCGCTGCTGCCGCTGCCATCCGCGCGACGTCCTGTCCCCCGGCCTTCGCATCGCCGTCCGCACCAGACTTCGGCGCGGCCGCGCGCGCGAACCGTTCCGCAATCGCTTTCCAGCGGCGAAAACCTGCGAGCCGCAGGCCCAGCCACGTGGTTGTGAGCCCTGCTGCTGCTTCGAGCACAGCGACGCGCTCGAAGCCGCTCAGGCTCCAGAACTTCCGCCAGATTTCCATTGTCGGTTTCAACCCGCCGCCTCACATAAAGTCGCGTGGCCACATCGGACGGCCCCGGGCTGGTGAGGGTGGGTCCTTGTGGGCCGGCAAGGATCACCCGGAAAAGTCCGGCCGAAATCAGCCTGCGGCAACTGCCCGCACCTCGATCAATCCCTCGACGCGCATTTTCTCGAGCAGCTCGAGCAGATCCTGCTCGCAACGCCCGGCTTCCACGTCGTACTCATCCAGCAGGGCATCGCGCAGTTCGCGCACGCTCTTCGGCTCTCGCAGTAGCTTCCACACATGCGCACCGACGGGATCTAATCCGTAATAGACGCTATTTTTCAGGTTCAGGATGGCTGACTCTTCGCCCAGAGGACACGAAATTTGTTCGCTGGCCGCCACGACCACTGACTGCACGCAGAGAGGTGCGCCCATTTTTCCGGTCCTCTTGGGCTAGGTGGGTGTGCCTGCCTAAATCACCGGCAGGACTTGGCTGAGGGAGTCCGCACGCCCCGGTGCGATCCGCTACGCGCCCGGGGGTATTCTACCGGGAGTCGCGAGCAACAAGCAATATCGGAACTGGATTCGCTCCGGCCAATTCGGTTATAACCGCGCCTGATGTCCTCCCCGGCTATTGCGGTTGAAGCCCTTGAGAAATACTTTCCGCCCGCGCTTTCCGGCTGGCGGGCGTTAATCCAACCTGTGGCCCGGCCAACGGAGCGCGCCCTTGCCGGCGTTTCTTTCACCGTCGGTCACGGGGAAGCCGTGGCACTCGTGGGGCCTAATGGCACGGGGAAATCCACCCTCCTCCGCATTCTCGCGACGCTCATTATTCCCACGCGCGGGCGTGCCACGCTCGCCGGGTTTGACGTCGAGCGCGATCCTGCCGGCGCCTGCCGCCAGTTCGGCTATCACACCGGCGGCGACGAAGGTTTCTATGGCCGGCTCAGTGGCCGCCAAAATCTGGCATTCTTCGCGGCCATGAACAACATCACAGGAGCAGATGCGAAGGAACGGATTGCCCGCGTCGCAGAATGGATGGGGCTCAGCGCAGAGCTTGACCGCCAGGTCCGCACGTATTCGACAGGGATGACGCACCGGCTCGGCCTCGCACGTGCCCTGCTTCATAGTCCCAGCATCCTGCTCCTTGATGAGCCGACGCGAAGCCTGGACCCGCTGGCCGCCGGCGATTTTCGCCGCCACTTGAAAGAAGATCTCGTCCGGCGCCGCGGCACGACGCTGCTTTTTGCTTCGCACACACTCAGCGAAGTCGAGGAGATTGCCGACCGCGTGGTCCTGCTCGAAGCCGGGCGAATACTTGCCTGCGACACGCCTCGTGGCCTGTGCGTCACGACCGGCGCTGCAAGCCTCGAAGGCGCCATCAAGTGGCTCGCGCGCCATCCAACGCCGTCCGAGGCGCTGCCATGAACTCCTTGCGCACCTTGCGAAAAATTTCTGCGTTCTTCTGGCGCGATCTCGCGATTGCGCGCGGCTACCGCGGCGCGCTGGTGCTGGAAACGCTGGAAGCCCTCTTCGGTGTGGCAACCTATTACTATCTTTCGCGCTTTGTGCAGACCCCGGAGCTTGCTCGCGAACTTCCCGCCGGCAGCAGCTATTTTGCATTTGCGCTGGTGGGATTCGCGTTTTTCGACTATCTCAGCGTGTCCATCGGGGCCTTCGATGCCAGCCTGGAAGAAGCGCATCAGAATCGCACGCTTGAGGCGTTGCTTGTCACGCAGACGCCGCTGCCCGTGATCCTCGCCGGCTCAGCGCTCTACCCCTTCGCGGCGCTTGCGTTGCGCACCTGTGTGTATCTTGCGTGGGGCGTGCTGCTGTTTGGATTTGCGCCGCAGTCCGCCAATTGGCCGGGTGCTGTGGCCATCCTCCTGGCCTCCATCCTGGCGTTCGCCGGGCTCGGAATCATGTCGGCCAGCTACCAGATTCTGTTCAAACGCGGAAATCCTGCGAAATGGGTCGTTCTGGGCGTCTCGGGGCTTGTCGGTGGCATGATGTATCCGGTCAGCGTACTGCCGCGCCCGCTGCAATTGCTCGCGCGCATGATTCCAGTCACGTACTCGCTGGAGGGCATGCGCGCGGCACTCCTCTCCGGCGCAGGATGGCGCGAGATATGGCCCTCGGTCGCAGCATTGCTGATCTTCGCCGCGATCCTGCTTCCGCTCTCCTTTGCCCTTTTCGGATGGGCACTGCGCCGCACGAAAATCACCGGCACCCTCACGCACATTTAATGATGACCAGGCGCAACACTTGTACATCCCCCGGTCGTACAGTAGAGTTTTTCCTCGCCGCCGACGGCGCTGCGAAATGAAAGTTCCCTTGCTCGATCTGAAAGCGGAGTATGCGGGACTCCGGGACGAAATTCTCCCGGCGCTCGATCGCGTTTGCAGGAATGCAGCGTTTGTTCTCGGCGAGGAAGTAGAAGCCTTCGAACGCGAATTCGCCGCGTACTGCGGGACGAAACACTGCGTCGCGCTCAGCAACGGAACCGCTGCGCTCCACCTAGGTCTGCTCGCGCTCGGCGTTCAGCCCGGCGACGAGGTGATCACCAGCCCCAACACTTTTCTCGCCACCGCCGAAGCAATCACCTATTGCGGTGCGCGCCCCGTTTTCGTGGACATCGACCTGGCAACTGCGAATCTCGATCCGAAGCTGCTTGAGCGCGCGATCTCGCCGCGCACGCGCGCCATCATGCCGGTCCACCTCTATGGCCGCGCGGCAGACATGGACGCAATTCGCGCAATCGCCGAGGGCTGCAAGGTCCGCATCCTTGAAGATGCCGCGCAGGCACACGGCACTCGCTATCGCGGCCGGCGCACTGGAGGTCTCGCCGACGCCACAGCCTTCAGCTTCTATCCCACAAAAAATCTCGGCGCCTATGGAGAAGGCGGTGCGCTGACCACGAACGACGAGCAGATTGCCAATTTTGCCCGGGCCGCCCGCTCGCACGGCCAGACCGCGCGCTACGAGCACGAATTCGTCGGCTACAACTACCGCATGCACGGATTCCAGGGTGCAGTCCTGCGCATCAAGCTTCGCCATCTGGATGCCTGGGCGGCAAGGCGCCAGGAAATTGCGCGTGAGTATCGCCGGTTGCTTGCAGGCGGGCGCGTTGAAATACCCGTGGACGATCCGCGCGACGAATGCGTCTATCATCAGTTTGTGATTTATGTTGAAAATCGCAACGTCGTCATCGCGCAACTCGCCGCCCGCGAGATCGAAACTGCCGTGCACTATCCGCAGCCTGTGCATCTCCAGCCCGCTTATTCCTCGCTCGGCTATCCCCAAGGAACTTTTCCAATGGCCGAACGCGCGTGCGAACGCGTTCTGAGCCTGCCAATCTTCGCCGGAATGACTGCGGAGCAGATCAGCTACGTTGCTGAATCAGTCCTTGAAATTGCGGGGAAGAAATAGAATTCGAGAGCTTGTGCGCTTGGAAGCGGAAGTTCTGCGCAACCCACCGCGTGTAAACGACTTTCCGGAAGAAAGACCCTCAGGATTTTGGGACCGCCTCATTGCGCGGCGTTGGTGGTTCCCCGCTTTCGCGGTTCGGGGGAGGCGCGAACCCCGCGACGCCCGCTGCATTCGCCGCGCGGTCCCGCAGCATTTCGCCGAGCCCGTCGAACACCTTCGCGCAAGAATCCCGGAGCGCCTGATCCGCAGAACGCATCAGGGACTCGATCACGTTCTGCCCGTGCTCGTTTAGCCGCCGGACGGACGATACCATCCAGGAATCGCACATGGTCTCAAGGCGCTCCTGGTATTTTCCGGCAGCCTCGCCGCTCAATTGTTCAAGACTTGCCGCCCACTCCCGCTGGTGCGCTTCACGTTCGGCGCGGTAGCCCTCTAGCGTCGATGCAAATTCCGCCGCCAGCGCGCTCCGGCCTTCCGCGATGCTGGCCTCGAGCTGCGAAGCCATCTGCGCGTGGAACCGGTCGATGGACGTACGCGCGGTCGTCTCGAGATTGCGCAGCAGCAGTTGCGTCGAGCGCTCCAGTTCCTCCGCCCGCTCGTGCAACGCACTGCGGCTTGCAGTTGTGAAGCTCTCCAGCTCTTGCGCCGAAACGCCGCTCAGCACCTGCCCGAACGATGCCGCTGCTGCTTCCGCCGCCTCATCAAGTCTTGTGCGCGCGCGGCCAACCAGTCCATCCGCCGCACCTTGGAGCTGCTGATCAATTTGCGCCACTCGCGCCGAGGCCTGCCCATCCAGCATCAGCTCAAATTTCTGGGCCGCTTCGGCGGTCTGTTCCTCGAATCGCTGGCCCGCAGCAGTCAGCATCTGCTCCACCTGCACCTGCAGACGCGCCCTCGCTTCCTGCTGAAACCATTCCGAAGCGCGGCCCATGGATTCCGCGGCCGTGTGCGATGCGCGCACGCCGCTGGCCTCCAGCTCCTCGTTCCATTTGGCCAGCGCTTCCTTCCGGGCCGTTTCGAAATCGTTGTGAAGCTCGCCCAGCGTCGCCGCCATCTGCGAGGCAACCTCGCGCCGGTTATTCTCCGAAAGCTGGCGCAATCTTTCGCGGTGTAGCCGCAGGCCCTCCTCGGCTTGCACTTCGCGGGCGGCCAGTTCGCGCAGCAGTTCAGGCACGCGGTCCAGATGCGGCGCGAGTTTCAATTCCACTTCCGCGACGGTGCGTGCAATGAATTGCTGGCCCTGGGCATCGAGCCCCGGCGTAACACGCTGCGTCAGTCCCGCTGCCAGGCTCTCCACTCGCCGATTCATTTCGGTCGTCTGCGCATCCAGCATGTTTTCCAGCCGCCGGTGCAGCACGTTCAAGGAATCCTGGCTCGCGGCCTCGAATTGCGCCGAATATTCCTTCGTGCGGCTGGCGGACTGCTCGATTTCCGCGAGCGAAGACCGCGCGTGCGCCACTTCCTGCTCGAGTGCCGCCCTGACAGCGCTGACCGTTTCCCGCGCTTCCGCCGACACCTGCGCAAACGGCTGCCGCAACTCGCCAAGCCGCTCTGTGATTTTCTGCTCGGCGGTCCGCAAAATCTCCTGCGAGCGGTCCGACAATTGCCCCACCAGCCGCTGCATGCCGCTGTCGAGCGAGGATTGCAGCAGCTCGTTCCACTGCGCCTGCGCGAGCGCCATCTCCGATTCCAGCCGCTCCCGCCAGTTCGTAGAAGCCGCTTCAATGCCAGCGGCATCTTCCCTGGGGGCCTCAGCCGGCTGCTTCTGCGCGCGGACCGCTTCCCCCGCTGCTTCGACGACTTCGATTTGCAGGCGCGCCTGCGCCATCCGGCTGGCCGCCTCCGCCGCGGCTTCGTTCTCCGCGCGCAACGCCTGCGCCTTGCGATCCAGCTCGGCCATCAGCTCGCGCGCCCGGCTGAAATTCTCCGCGAATTCAGATTTCAGCTCCCCGAGAAATTCATCCTGCCGAGCCGCCAATTGCCCGGAAAATTGTTCCCGCGCGCCGCTCTGCACCTGCTCGGCCTCTTCCTTCCAGCGCCGGAAAAATTCCTCAGCCGTCGCCGAGCGCCGCCGTTCGATCTCCTCGGCCGCCTGCTGGATTCTCTCGTGGGCCCGCGACGCCGCGTTCTCCACCGCTTTCATCGCTTCCCGTTCCAGCTCCGCCCGCAATTCCCGCAGCAGGGGACTATCCGCCGCAGGCGTAAATACGAATGGCCCGGCGGATTCCGCTTCCGGCATTTCAGGAGATGCATTCTTCATGTCGCTCATGAGTTTTCCCATAAAAGCAGCAATTGTTCTTGGAACAGTCGATTCCGATGCCTCGGCGGGCTGCAGTTCTGTTTCAGCCGGAAAAATCGTCCGCGAATAGAGTGAAGGCGCCACCAGCGTCCAACTCTGTGGCGGAGATTCCAGCCCCCACAGGTTCGCCGGAGTCTCCAGTTCAGCTGCGATCTGGAAGAGCTCGCGAACCGAATGCGGCCGGTGAATCCAGGCCACGCGCGCGCGCACATTGCGCCGTTCGGCGCTTTGCGGAAGTTCCAGCGTGACCCAGGTGTTTTTCGGCAGGTGATGCTTGGAGGCGTACCGGCATCCGTGCAGGTTGAAAGCCAGCGTAGTGGTGCGTTCCTCGAATGGCTGGCCGAGCAGATCGATTCCGCGAACAATCAAAGGAAGGGAATCGGATACCCGTTCGCTGCGTCGGCGCTCTGTGCTGGGCTGCGTGGAATCCACTTCGCGCACCGGCTTCCTAGAATTTGACAGCGAGAGAATAGCACTCTCGCCCCTGCGGGTCGAGAGGAGAGAGCACTGCCCCGGAATAATTCACCTCGATGGTGGTGGGCGAAGGGTCGCGCGGCTCTCTGCACACGAAGCAAGCCCTGCGACTACTTCTTCTTCTTTTTGCCGACCGAAGTTTCTTCGCCGCCGCTCATGGCCGCCAAACCGGCCAGCATGTCTTTCGCCTGTTGGGCATAGTGACCGGTGGGGGCAGCGTCAATACACTTCTGATACGCCTCGGTGGTTCCGGGCGGGATAATGTAAATCAGCTTGTCGCCCTGCTGCTTCGAATCGATCTTGGAGGAAAATGCGCCGCCCAGCAGAAACCAGGTCTGTGCGTCCTTAGGGTCCGCCTGGGCCGCCTTCTGCAGCGGGACCACCGCTTCGGGCAATTTCCCTTTGTTGCTGAGTATGATTCCCACAT
>JBGPZR010000193.1:0-4967 GCA_041493845.1 Terriglobia bacterium
ACGCCGAAGGCGCCGGGGCGGCCACCGCGGCGCCTGCGCCTGCACCTGCGACGGCCGAAGTTCCGAAGCCTGCGCCTGCGCCTGCACCTGCGACGGCCGAAGTTCCGAAGCCTGCGCCAGCGCCGAAAGCTGCTGCGCCCACTCCTGTGTCGAAGCCGGGCCCGTCGCTGGTGCCCGCGGCAGGATCTCCCGCGCCGCCACAACGGCCCGCAGTTGTCGTGAGCGGTGAAAAGATTCGCAGCTCTCCGCTGGTGCGCCGCATCGCGCGCGAGCAAAATATAGATCTCGCGCAAGTCCCCGGCACAGGCGCTGGCGGGCGCATCAGCAAGCGCGACATCCTGGCCGCGGTCGAGGGCGGCGGGGCGTCTGCACGCACTGCCGCGGGTGCAGCTCCGGCGCGTGTCGCCACTCCGCCAGCGGCTGGCGGCGCGGTCGCGTCGGCGGTGCTCGAGAATGCCGTCCCGCGGGAGAAAATGTACTTCGGCCACTACGCAGTCCAGCCCATGTCCGTCATGCGCCAGCGCATCGCCGAGCACATGGTGCTCTCGAAGCGCGTTTCCGCGCACGTCTACTCCGTGGACGAAGTAAACGTCAGCGGCATCGCCGCCTTGCGCGCGAAAATGAAAGACAAATTCGAGCAGGCCACCGGGACCAAGCTGACCTTCATGCCGTTTTTCGTGCGCGCCGCGGCCGAGGGCCTGCGCGCTTTTCCCACCGTGAACGCATCGGTGGACGGCACCAACATCATCCTGCACAAAGAGTGCAACATCGGCATCGCCGTCGCGCTCGACTGGGGCCTGATCGTCCCGGTGATCAAGGGCGCGGAGGAGAAAAATTTCCTCGGCATCGCCCGCGCCATCAACGATCTCGCCGAGCGCGCCCGCGCGAAGAAACTCAAGCCGGAAGAAGTGGCCGAGAGCACTTTCTCGATCACCAACCCCGGCGTATTCGGCGGCCTGTTCGGCCTCCCGGTGATCAACCAGCCGAACGTCGCCATCCTGGGCCTCGGCACGATCGAAAAACGCCCGGTGGTGATTGACGACGCCATCGCCATCCGCTCGATGGTCTATCTCACGCTTTCCTACGATCATCGAGTCGTCGACGGCGCCGTAGCCCACCAGTTCATGGGCAATGTGAAGCACACGCTCGAGAATTGGACCGAGAGTATTCTGTAGCGGCGTGCATTCATCTCCTGTATGTCCGTCTCGAAAGTGAGCAGCCGCTGGGGCCAGCCACCCTGGGAGATTGAGTTCACACCGGCTGTCCACGCGATCCCGGAAAAAACAGACATCGCCGTCGTCGGCGGAGGATTCACGGGGCTGGCCGCAGCGGCCTGGCTCCGCCTGCTCGCTCCCGGAAAATCCGTTGCTGTGTTCGAGGCGGCGCACATCGGCGGGGGCGCGAGTGGACGCACCGGCGGGATGGCCCTCGCCGAGACTGCCGCGGGAGATCTTCCCGGCCTCGGCGATGTCCTCGGCGGCTTCGAACGGATCCTTCAGAAACTCAATGTGGACTGCGATCTTTCGCTGCCGGGCGCGTGGGAAATCGGCCGCACGGGCGGGCTGCCGCAGTCGCCCATCGATTGGACGGATTCCGGCACGCTTCGTGTGGTCAAGGAAGTTCCAGGCGGCACGCTCGATCCGGGAAAGCTCGTAAGCAGTCTCGCCCGCGCGGCGGAAACCCGCGGCGCCAAGATCTTTGAGAACGCGCCAGTCACGCGAATCCGCTGGGGCGCGAGCCCGGGAATTGAAATCGTAGGAAACGGCGCGGATGCCCGCGTCATCGCCGCAGAAAAAATTCTCCTGGCGACGAACGCATTTTCCCTCGGGCTCGCCGGGCTCGACGAGGGCGCTCACCCCCGCTTGACACTCGCGGCTTTGACAGCGCCCCTCGCGGAACACGAGCTTCAATCCGCCGGCCTCGCCGCGCGCAAGCCGTTCTACACCGCGGACCGGCCCTATCTCTGGGGGCGCGTTCGCCGCGACAACTCCATCATCTGGGGGGCAGGTCTGGTCAGCGCGCCAGATGAAAAGGACGTCGCGGAGGCGGACATTTCAGGCGCACAGGCCGCGCAGATGTTCGCGTCGCTTGAAAAGCGCGTTCGCGGCCTTCACCCGGCGTTCCGCTCGGTCACGTTCACCCACCGCTGGGGTGGACCAATTCTGTTCCGCGAAGACTGGATGCCGGTGTTCGATTTCCACCCCGCATGCAAAGATGCCATCGTGCTCGGGGCTTACGCCGGCCACGGCGTAGCTCTTTCCTCCTACCTTGCTGCGTGGGCGGCAGAAATCCTTCTCGGGAAACGCGCACTGCCAGCGTGGGGAGCGCTTGCGCCCGAGGGGCGTGCGGGCGCTTAAGAAGTTTCCGTTCTGAAATCCGTCCGCGCAGAAATTCGTGCACATCCAGAAAGCTACTGAAGCCGGACGCGCAACTCCTCGGCAAACTTCTCGACGCGATTCAGCGGAACGATGGAAATATCCTGCTCCGCAAAAAGCTTGGCGATGAACTGATGCCGGGAGTTTTCGCGCAACGGCTCCGCTTCGGTGATGGCGGTGAATTCGCAGTGAGCCACCCGGGCGCGGATGCGCTCGGCGGTGTAGGCCAGCACCTTGGCCTGCGAAGCATCGCGGCCCAGCGCGACGGCGTGCAGAAAACCCCGCGCGCCGTTGCGGTAGCCGTAATCGAGCCGCAAGGGATCGCCCGCTTGCGTGAATTCCTCGACGCGAATGCTGCGTTCGAGGCGCGGAACGCGCCGCCGCCGCAACACGTCGTTGAAGCGCGCCTTGATCCAGGCCCGCGTGCTTTCCACCATGCCGCCGCGCGCGCGCGCCGGCGGGGCCACCTGGTCGTGATACAACCGGTCGAGCTCCGCTTCGAAATCGCCGGCGAATACGGCCTTCTGCGGGCCGAGCTGAATCACATTCGAGAGAGTCTGCCCGAGCTTTTCGAGATAAGTCACTACTGCTTCTTCCGGCCCCTGCAGCCGCGCTTCGAATTCGCCGGGCAGCGCGCGGAGCAATTCTTCGTCCGCGTTCGGGTGCAGCCGCCGCACGCGCGCCATTTCCGAAGGCTCTTCGATCAGCCGCATCGCGCGCTTCCGGCCGTCCACTTCTTCCAGCAACACGCCGATGTTCACCCACTCGTCGCGGATCAGGTTCGGCGTGTAGCGCAGGATGCGGTAACGAAATGTCGTTCGCTGTTCTTCAGGCATTTTCCCTCCCTCGTTTTCGGAGTGGCATGGCTCACCTCCAGTTGGGAAAGGGCTGTGCCGACGATTTCCAGGCCGCGATGATCAATTCCCGCACCAGTTTCCGCCGGCGCAGCAGCAGCTCCAGCATTTTTTCGAGCGCGTCTGGATCGAAATCGTACCACTCGGGCGGAATCTCGCTGTAGATTTCTTCCACCAGCGATTCGGTCATCTTCTCTTCCACGCGCGCGAGCCACGGTTCGAACGACTCGATCCCTCGGACGGACTCGTACACGCGATGCCGCGCATAGAGGCCGCGCAGCGGCGCGTCCGGAAAATTCCATTCGCCGGCATTGAAGCAGAATCCTTGATCAATCATCTGCGCCTGGTAGCGCGATTCGCCGCCCTGCCGGAAAAAAATCGCCTGGCGTCCGTTGGTGTTGCAGGTCCACTTGTCGAACACCAGCATGCCGCAGAAGTCTGTCAAGTTGACGACCGTGCGGAGCTGCTCCTCCGGCAGGAAATCAAACACTACGACTTCCGCCGGAGACCCCGGATAACGCGACCCGAATTGCAAGCCCGCCCGGCAGGGCGCGCGCCCGCGCCCGAGCTGTATCACCAGGTCTTCGGTGTGCGCGATCAACTCCTCGCGCACTTCTACAACCGCAGCCGGGGGAGTAGCAAGCCCAAGCCGCGCTGCCAGCCTCGTACCAAGCAATTCATTCGCCAGAATCCGCTGCCCCTGCGGATTATTCTGGAATTTCACCACATAATACCCTTCGTCGCCGCACCTCATCAGGTGCGCCTGCGCTCCCCCGCGCATTCTCCGAACTTGCTCGACTGCCTGCTCCATCGCGCGCGTATGCTAGCGACCCGGATACGTTCACGGCAAGTAAAAGATTTTCAATCCGGGAAATGTTCCCGGGCCCGCAGGACCGTTTTGGAAGGGGACCCGCAAAAGCTAGGGCGCCAAAAGCGGGACTGGAAGGAAGGAAAATGAGCCGCGGGAACCAGTGGAAATCCCCGCGCGCGCCACAACGGAAAAGCTGCGCGGGGCTGCGCCGAAGTTTCGATCGACGCAGCCTCGAAGATCAAATGGCTCGCGAAGCGCGGCGCCAGCCGCGCTCAACGCTGTCTCCGCTTGCCGCTCTTCTTCTTACCTTTGGCCTTTTTCGCCCTGGCCTTTTTCTTTTTGCCCTTGGCTTTTTTCCTGGGGCGCGCCTTTTTCGACTTCTTCGCTTTGCGCGCCGGAGCGGGCTTCCGGGGAGCAGGTGCCGCCGGCGTTTCAGCCTCTTCTTCCGGCTCCTCCTCCACGATAATCTCTTCGACTTCCTCTATGATCTCGTCGTGCGGATGCTCCAGCCCCTCGCCCTCTTCCTCTTCGTAGCGGGGCAGTTCGTCGTCATTCTCGTCGTGCATCTTGGCGTAAAACATTTGCTCCTCCGTGGGTCCCGGGCTCGCCAGACGGCGTTTTTGCCCATCGGCGCTTATAAACGGAGTGTCCGAACTTTGTCAAGGCGCAAGCCCTTGAAAATCAGGCAGATTTCGAAGCGCCGGCAGATTCAGGCCTGGCCGAAGCCATCGAACGCCTCCGAGTATATCTCTATGTGTGTGAAACAAATACTGTTAGCTGGATTCCAGGGAATGCCTGGAAGGTGCTCTCAGCGCTGAAGGGTGAGCACGTCCCCGGCTTCGAGCTGCCTGTCGCCGAGGAACGGGTTCGAGGCCCGCAGGGCGGAGACCGTGGTGCGGTAGGCACGCGCGATGGAATAAAGCGTCT
>JBGPZR010000118.1:0-6604 GCA_041493845.1 Terriglobia bacterium
CCGGACGGAGTGCCCGTTCTGTCATGCGGTGCTCCCCGAAATCCAGGTGATCCACCACCGCGACACCCACGCCGACACGCAGATCCGCAAGGGTCTGCTGTACGTGCTTCTGGCGGCGTTGATCAACTATTTCGCGGGCGGCTACAGCGCGATGCAATTGCCGTTTCCTATCCAGCCGATTGTGACGACTTGTCTCGCGCCGATGCTTCTTCTCGGCGGACTGGGCTTGACGCTCCACGGCTTCTATCTGCAGCGCAAGTCCTGGAGCCACACGGTTCGATACCGATAGCGCTCATCCCCGCCCCCGGTGATTCGCAGTTCGGCGAAACTGGGGGCGCAAGCAGAATTGTTGGTCCTCTCTCCGCAAGAAAACCCTCCCGCGACCCATAAGTTTTCCTAATTTGTCTCATCACTTCTTTTAATTGACGCTCCGAAGTGCTGCGCGATACCCTACGGGGGAATGATTCGGTGTTCACCAACCTTCCTGAAGGAGATCCATGTCGACCGAACTACGTAATTTTCTGGCCCTCTCTTACGAGGAGCTCGAAGAACTGAATTTGAAAGCGAAGGAGCAGCGCGAAAAGCGCGTTGCGGAACACAAGATTCAAGAGGAGCGCATCAAGTATCTCACGGATGAAAAGCGCATCAAGGCGGTCACGGTGCTGTTCAGCGACCTCGAAGGGCGCTTGCACATGCTCGACTACGACAAGAAGTTCCTGCTCAAGAGCTGGGACAATTTGACCTTCGACGGCTCTTCCATCCGCGGATTCACGGCCCAGCGCGAAAGCGATTTGCGGCTGGCCATGGATTGGGGCTCGTTCTACTGGGCCCCTGCCGATGTCTTCGGCGGCGGCAAAGTGCTGATTTTCGGCCACGTGATCGACAAGGACGGCTCACCCTACACCGCGGACATTCGCGGCGTCCTGAAGGGGTACGCCGACGGGCTGTACAAGAAGGAAGGCTATACGCTGAACGCCGCGAATGAAATCGAGGGGTTCCTGTTCCAGGGCGCGGATGCGGAGCGCCGCTACCACGAAACCAACCGGTTCGATTACGTGAACACCGGCGGCTACTACCATTCGCTGCCGGGCGACCCGCTGCGCACCTTCATTGATACAGCCGCGGAAGTGCAACGCGCCATGGGATTCCAGAACGAAAAAGACCACCCCGAAGTGGCTCCCCCACAATTCGAGATCAACTACAGCTACGGGGAAGTGGTGTCCGCGGCGGACCGTATCCAGCTTTACAAGCTGGTCTGCCGCCAGGTGGCGACCAAGATGGGTTTCACGGCCTGCTTCCTGCCGAAGCCGGTGGTGGGCGTGAATGGCAACGGCATGCACACGAATGTGTCGGTGAGCAAGGACGGAAAAAACATTTTCTGGGACGCAAAAGGCGAAGAAAAATTGAGCAAGACCGGCTGGGCGTTCCTGGACCGCATTTTGACGCACGGGAACGAAATCTGCCTGATGCTGAACGCCAGCGTGAACGCCTACCGGCGGCTGGATCCGCATTTCGAAGCGCCGAACCAGCTCAAGGCGTCGCCCGTGGATCGTGGCGCGATGATCCGCATTCCCATCGGCAATGAAAAGAGCATGCGCGTGGAAGTTCGCGCGGTGGCCCCGGACGCGAACCCGTACATGGCGATGTACGCGGTGTTCAAGACCGGTCTCGAGGGAGAGACTTCGAAGATCAAGAATCTGCGCCAGGCCGAGCGGTATTTGCCGGACAACATCTACACCGCGATGGATGAATTTAGGAAAGCGCCGTGGACCACAAAGCTGCTGGGCGAGGACGTGAAGAAGCGTTACGCGGATTTGAAACAGGCTTCCGCCGATCGTTGCTCGCGTCAACTCGGGACTTTCGTCAAGGCAGCCGAAGTGCAGTTCCACCACGAGGTTTACAACCAGTTCCTCTGGAACCTTTTCTAGAATCCGCCCGGAAACAATTGAGCCACCTGGCAGGATGCCAACCGAAATCGCCGGCGTCCTGCGCGCGGGCAGTTAGAGATGGCTCTCCGCCGCGCGGTTGCGACGAGCGCGACCGCGCGGCGAAGACTGCGCCAAATTCATGCAACGGCTATTTGAACACGGCGGTCGTGAGTGACAGGAAATCCCGGTGCGCGGAGCCTTCGGTTGCGCTTCCGAATGCCGGGCCGCCCGTCGGATTGGCCTTGGCAGCCGCATCCAGGGAGGCGTAAAACTTGTCGAGCCCATCCGTGCCATTGGTGATCACCACGATGTCGAACTCGGCCGAATCACTCGAGTGAATGACTTCGCGGGAAACAGCGTAATAGTGGATGGCGCCGTCGGCCAGCAACTTCTCCAGCCTCGGAATGATGTAGGAATTCAAAGCCTTTTCTACCGTTTCGCCTTCGCCGTGTTTGGTCTTGAACGAGCTGACGCGGAGATAGGAATTCTCGAATGTCCCGGAGTGTTTTCCATACTGGCGGCTCACCAGGACGTAATCCCAGTGCTTCGACTCAGCCAGCACCTTGTCTGGGCCCGCCGCGGCCCCTTGCGCCATGAGGGCATTGAGTGCCTTCATGAGGTTGCCCACCGTTGTGGCGGAGAACCAGTCTCCGTGCGTGGGCGCGCCTTCCTGATGAACCAGGTTCTTGAACCAACCGTAGTCCACTAGCGTTCCGTCAGCTACGAACTTGTCCATAAGCTTTTTCGTGTCCGGAATTCCTTTTTCATAGGCTGGCCAACTCGCGCGCGGCACAGCCCATTCGGAAACGTAGGTGTAAACCGGCGCCTTTTCTTTATCGTCCATCATCTGGGCGCGGGCCGGGGCGGCCGAGAGAGCCGCGATGGCAGCTACCCCGGCAATAAACAAGATCTTCGAAAACAACTTGTGCATGGTGAATCCTCCTCAGTTGCGTCCGCTTGGAGCGGAGAGATTTCGTTGCAGACTAATTGGTATGGGATGTCTTGGGAAAGGTGCGACCAGGAATCGTACCGAGGGGACAGTACTCTGCAAACGGCGCCGTGTCAAGGAATCGCGGGGTCCGATGTTGATCTATTTGTTGGTCGCGGCTGAACCAGCCGGCAGCTCACGAAAAGCGCTCGTCAGATCGTAGTAGTCAGAAAAGCGCTTGATCCGGCCGTTCTCGATCACCGCGATCGAAGCGCCGCGTGCCGAGATTCGTTTGCGTACCACAGGCCCAATTGGGCTTTCGCCCGTGAACGTGCTCGTCCACGTCCACTCAGCAGCCACCACCGGGCCTGCCTCGACGACTGTGGTCAGGTGCCAATTGAGATCTGGCTGACCCTCAATCATGGCACGCATAAAGTCCTTGATTTGGGCAGGTCCCTGGCCACGGAATCCCTGAGGAGGCCACGCGATGTCTTCGTGAATCGCGTCCGCGGTCAGCAGCTTGTCAAATGCGGCGAAATCATGTCGATTCCAAGCAGACACGTATGCTTCGAGCACGGGCCTTCCTGACTTTTGGGTTTGTGTTTTTGCCTGCCAGCTACCGGCCAGTACGACGGCACACAGGCAAGTCGCGGCAGCGAAGACACGTTTCGTCATCAGAACCTCCAAGTTTGGACAATTAGCACGCACGGCGGAATTCTCGGCCGCTAGCCAACGCCAGAGTTCAGTGGCAACGTCAACCCGCACTACGCGCCGCATCATACACCCTGAGCCGGGGAAGTCGGCTATATGCAGAAGCGATGCCGTTGAAGTGAGGCGCACAGGTGGCAGGCCCCGCCCGCAGCAGCGAAAAAACCGCTGGACGTTTCTGCGCCGATCTTGCTAGAAAGCCTCACCAGAAGGGGAAGCCATGTCGCGAATTTCGCTGGGCGTGCTCTGTGGATTGATTTTCGGAGGGCTGGACGTAGCGCTCATGATCCCCATGAGCTTTCCAGACAAGCGCGCCGCCATGCTGGGCGCGTTCATCGCCCGGTTCGCCCTCGGATTTGTGATTTGCAATATTCGTCTCCCATGGCCGGGCTGGGCTGTGGGATTGTTTCTTGGCATCCTCCTGAGCCTTCCGGACGCCATTATCACGAAAGCCTTCGCTCCAATCGTGGGGACCGGAGCATTGGGCGGCGTGATTATTGGTTGGATCGTCGCTAAATACGGCCGCTAGACCCCGGCGGGATCGCGCCGCGACGGGGCAATTTGCCTGCCTCTTACAACTTTGTTAGAGTGGAACGGCAATGCCGTCTATCGTCCAGGAAGTTGGCGAAACATTCCTCGCGCTCGCGAAGGGCTTCCGCGTCACCTTCTTGACCATGTTCCGCAAGACCACCACGGAGTCGTATCCGGAGGTTGCGGCCAGCGTCGAGCCGCGCTACCGGGGGATTCACGTTCTGCAGCGCGACGAAAACGGGTACGAAAAATGTGTTGGGTGCTTCCTGTGCGCAGCAGCCTGCCCCGCGAATTGCATTTACATCGAATCGGCAGAAAACACGGATGCGAATCGCATTTCAGCCGGGGACCGTTACGCCAAGGTCTACAACATTGATTACTCGCGCTGTATTTTTTGCGGCTACTGTGTGGAGGCTTGTCCTACCGACGCGATCACCCATGGGCACAATATTGAGCTCGCGCCTTACGATATAAATGCGCTGATCTACAGGAAAGAGCAACTCCTCGAGCCCTGGCCGCCGCCGCGCACCGTTGCTTCTTGAGTTTCAGCCTGAATCCGATTATGCGTGATCCTACTGCGAATTGGTGCGTTTGGAAAAACTGTTAAGGTGAGTGCGGGGTTAGCCTAGGCGGACGCTAGTAGGGCCCTAGTAAGGCATCGAGCCGTACTTGGCCTCGAATTCCGCCAGCGGGACCATATCGATGGCATCCCAGGGGCAGCCTTCGAGAAATGCGCCATCGGGTCCTTTGCTGGTGCAGAGCTTGCACCCGATGCAGAGGATCGGATCGACCATGATGCGGCCAAACGGGGCGTGGTCCTCGTCCGCCACCCAGAACATGCAGTTGGCGACGGGACAATAATCGACGCAGGCAGGCGACCCGGAACAGCCCGTGCACATTTCATTGATCACAGCGACAATGTGCGGCTTGCGCTTGCGCTGTTTGGTCTCACCGCCGGAAATCGGATAGGACTTCGTGATCTCGCCGTTCACGAATCTTGCGACTTCCAATGTGGCTTCGGCCACTGAGGCCTCCCGGGTGAAATCAATTTCTGTCTTTATTGTTCACACGCAGGGCAGGGAAGTCAATGTCCTTGCGCAGCCTGCTATTTCAGCGCATGAATCACGGCGGCCGTAAATTCTGCCGTGGTCGCTTTGCCACCCACATCCCGCGTGAGCGACTTTCCTTCGCGGTACACGGCGCGCAAGGAATTTTCGATCCGCCGCGCGGCGTTTGCTTCCCCCAGGTGATCGAGCATCATGATCGCGCTCAGCAGCAGCGCCGTCGGATTCGCTACGCCCTTGCCAGCAATGTCCGGCGCGGTGCCATGAACGGCCTCAAAGATGGCGGCTTCCTGGCCGATATTTCCGCTGGGCACTACGCCGAGTCCGCCGACAAGGCCGGCGGCCAGGTCGCTCATGATGTCGCCATAGAGGTTGGTGAGCAGGAGCATGTCGAACTGGTGCGGGTCGAGCACCATTTGCATGCAGGCATTGTCGATGATCAGCTCTTTGTATTCGATTTCGGGATATTCCGCGGCCACTTTGCGAACGGAGGTGAGGAACAGGCCATCCGACAACTTCATGATGTTCGCTTTGTGAATCGCGTGGATTTTCTTTCGTCCGAATTTTCGCGCATAGTCGAAGGCGAACAGGGCAATCCGCGTGGAAGCCCGCTCGGTGATGATCTTCAGGCTTTCGACCACGCCTGGCACCACGGTGTGCTCGAGGCCGGCGTAGAGGTCTTCGGTGTTTTCGCGGATGAGGACCAGGTCAACATTCTGATATCGCGATGGCACGCCCTCGAGGTTTTTTACCGGCCGCAGGTTGGCGTAGAGATCGAGCGCCTGCCGCAATCCCACGTTGATGCTCGGCGCGCCACCCGCTATAGCGGTGGTCATTGGGCCCTTCAGCGCCACGCGATTCTTGCGGATGGATTCGATGACGCCGGACTGCAGGAAACTTACGCCGCGCCGCTCGAACTCCGCGCGCGCGGGGATTTCTTCCCAGGCGATTTCGACGCCCGCCGCTCGAAGGATTTGCTTCACGGCGGCGGAAACTTCCGGTCCGATCCCGTCGCCGGGAACGAGCGTGATGGTGTGTTTCATGCGAGGCTCCGCATTTTAAGGGAATCGCGCGCGGATGTACACGAACGTCCGCTGGCAAGCTGTTCTTTGGTTCCGCGACCACATGGGTGTCTCCATAGCCGCATCATTCATGGTTCCATTTGCGTCTTGCCTGAATCTGGTATAATGGTGTCGGTATCATGAGGCGCGGCGAAGCCGCCCAATCTGTGGAGGACCAAGAAATGGTTCAGCTAACGCCAGTGGCAATTACGAAGGTGAAAGAGATTATCTCGCAGCAGACCCCTAGTCCGGCGGGCCTGCGCGTGGCCGTGGTGGGCGGGGGCTGTTCGGGCTTCAGCTACCACATGGCATTCGAAAATCAGATTAATGAAGCCAGCGACAACGTGTACGAATTCGAAGGCTTGAAGGTGCTGGTGGACCAGA
>JBGPZR010000415.1:0-2453 GCA_041493845.1 Terriglobia bacterium
AGATAAAATTCCGAACAATATCGATTTGGGGCGAGACCGCGTGCTGCAGCGCGCGCTCGAACACTGGCAGCCGGCCTACCTAAACTGGTGGCACGACACGGGCCCGACCGAGAGTCACGCCTTCGAAGTGTACCTTCGGACGGCGACTAGCGTGGAACCGGATGGCTGGGCGCAGTTCGGCTACGTGCGCATGCCGGAATACCGCTGGGGGATTTTCCTGCAGCCCCGCGACGAAAAGCGCCAGGTGAATTTCGGCATTCACAGGGGCGACCCGGCCTGGCAGGAAGTGCCGGGTGAATATCGCTCGACGCTGCGTCGCGTGATCGTTACGCAGGGAGATACGGAGCCGGCTTCAGTGGAACAGCAGCGCATGCTGGGGCTTTCGTGCCCTTCGCTGTACGATTTGCGAAATATTTTCCAGGTGAACGTGGAAGAGGGGCGCCACCTGTGGGCCATGGTGTATTTGCTGCATCGCTACTTCGGGCGAGACGGCCGCGAAGAGGCTGAAGCACTGCTCGAGCGGCGCTCCGGCGACACAGACAACCCGCGCATCCTTGGCGCGTTCAACGAGCCCACACCAGACTGGCTGGCGTTTTACATGTTCACGTTTTTTACCGACCGCGACGGCAAGTTCCAGCTCTGCGCGCTGGCCGAATCGGCGTTCGATCCGCTCGCGCGGACTTGCCGGTTCATGCTCACTGAGGAAGCGCACCACATGTTTGTCGGCGAGACCGGGGTGAGCCGCATCATTCAACGGACATGCGAGGTGATGAAGGAAAACAAAGTCGAGGAGCCGCCGGACGTGCGCGCGTTGGGAGTGATTGATCTGCCTACGATTCAGAGATACTTGAATTTTCACTACAGCGTCACACTGGACCTGTACGGCTCGGATGTCTCCTCGAACGCCGCGAATTACTACACCAGCGGCCTCAAGGGACGGTTCGGGGAAACCAAAATCAATGACGACCACCTGTTGAGTGAAGCAACTTACCCGGTTTCGGAGGTGGTCGGCGGCAAGATTGTTGTGAAGCAGGTATCGGCGTTGACGGCGCTCAATGAGCGTTTGCGCGAAGATTACATCCGCGAGATCGAATCCGGCGTGAGCCGCTGGCAACGCGTCATCGATAAGGCGGAGATTCCGTTCCGCCTGACCTTGCCGCACAAAGGCTTTCACCGGGCAATCGGCAACTTTGCGGGACACTTCATCAGTCCCGAAGGCGACGTGCTGACCGGGGAAGCCTGGAAGAATCATCAGCACGAATGGCTGCCGGCCCCAGGGGATCATGCTTACGTGCAGTCGCTGATGAGCGGGCGCGTGGTGGATCCAGGGAAATTCGCGAATTGGATTGCCCCGCCGACGCGCGGGATCAACAATCAGCCGTTGAATTTTGAATACGTTCGTTTCAACTGAGCGGCAGCAGCGATTGGGGACGCGCCCGCGATTGGCCCGTGACTGGATGGAAATCTTCTGCGCGTAAATGCTGCGCGCGCTCCCCGATGTATCATGCGCGCTGCGAATTCGGCTGGATTTCCCCGGCCGTCTCCGGCACTTGAGCGGGCGGTGGTCCACATTTGCCGGGCCCTCACCATCGAAAGGGATCTGCGAAATGCCAAGAGTCATTTACGTGTCGGCCAGGAGCGATGCACGGGAAGTGGACGTGCCCGTTGGCACCACGGTGATGGCGGCGGCATTGCGATCTGAGAAAGTTGGAGCAGGCGATGGCGCAACAAAGGAGCGGGCCGGCGAGCTACCGAGGCGTGAGCCTTAACTGATTGCAGGCGGCTGGGCCGCGGCTATCTGTTCAAAAAAGGACGGGGAGTCTGTGCAGCAAATTATCGACATTCACATTCACATCATGCCCTATCACATGATGAAACCTTCGGCGCTCGACTTGATGAAGCGCGGCCGCAAGGATTTTGCGGAGGTGGAGCGCTATTCGGCCGATCCCAAGGAATTCCTGGGGCTGCTCGATCGTCTCGGCGTTGAGCGCGCCGGGCTGATCAATTATGTCGCCCCCGCGATTATCGGTTTCACACCGGAAGTGAATGATTGGATTGCAAAGTATTGCAAAGCGGCCCCGGACCGGCTGCTGGCGTTTGGCGGGGTGCTGCCGGGAACTGTGGCCGACCCGGGCGCTGAAGTGGACCGCATGGCCAAGATTGGAATTCGCGCGATAAAATTGCACCCGTCGCATCAGGTTCTGCGGCCCAATGACTACATGGATGGGAATCGCGGCCTGGCCGCGATTTATGAGCGGGCGCAGGCCAACGGTTTACCGGTGATGATTCACACGGGAACTTCGATTTTTCCCGGCGCCCGGAATCTTCACGCACAACCGATGCTCTGTGACGATGTGGGCGTTGACTACCCACACCTCGTCGTGATTCTCGCGCATGGCGGAAGGCCGCTGTGGATGAATGAGGCATTCTTCCTCGTCCGGCGGCACAAGAAC
>JBGPZR010000444.1:0-2204 GCA_041493845.1 Terriglobia bacterium
CTCGAACTCCGGCACACCTGCAAGATGGACACGAAAGCAGGCAACGTCCGGTTCAAGCGCGCCATTCTCGATCTGCAGTGCCGACTTGTCGCCGTTCATTTCGGCGCCGAGCAGGAAACAGCCGCATGGGCTTCCGGCCGCTATGAATTAACCTGTCGCGCGTTTCCAAAGGAGACGGCCGCTGCGCGCCGTATTCCACCTGCAGAAGCGCGCAGAAGCCTGGCAGCGAAATACCTCGAATGGCACACGAATGCGGAGGCGGCACAATTGGCGCGCCTTTTCGGTTGGACGAAGGATGAAGCGATGATAGCGATGAAAGATGCGGGCGCCGAAATTCGTAAATCGAAGCCCGCGATCCGGCGATGAAACTCATACTTGCATCGTCATCACCGCGGCGCGCGGAAGCCCTGCGCAACGCGGGAATCGAATTCGAACTGCGCCCCGCGCCCGTGGACGAATCGCGCAGGGCCGGGGAATCGCCCGGCGAGTACGTGCAACGGTTGGCGCTGGCCAAGGCGCGCGCGGCCGCGTACACAGTCGTCGGCACGCGGGACGAAATATTGATCGTGGGCGCCGACACAATTGTTTTGATTGGCGACGAAATTCTCGGCAAGCCTGAATCAGCGGAGGATGCGCGGCGAATGCTGCGCCGGCTGAGCGGCACGGTGCACGAAGTGCACACCGGATTGGCGGTCCTCAGCCCGCCATCGGGCGCCGAACGCGTGGTCGAAGAAATTTCACTCGTTCATTTTGCGCCGCTCACGGAAGCCGAAATCGACGCCTATCTTGCGACCGGCGAGCCCTTCGACAAGGCCGGCGCGTACGGCATTCAGGGAATCGGCGGGCGCTACGTGTCGCGCGTCGAGGGCTGCTACTTCAACGTGATGGGCATGCCGCTCGCGCGCCTTTGGTCGCTGCTCAAAGAATTCGGCTGGGACAGACCCGCCTCACAAGTCGCCGACGCTTAGCTGCGTATCCGCATCCTTCCAGGCTGCTTCAAATTCACGGCGCGCCCACTCGGCATCAGCGATCTTGTTCTGTGTCTTCAGGCTTTGCCACAAGCCAAAGAGCGAGCGCCCATTCCGCGGATTGCGCGCGAGGTCGTCGCGAAACACCTTTTCCGCTTCGGCGGCCTGCCCATCCCGCAGCAGCGCGCCGCCGAGCGATTCCCGGACCGCGTAATACCAGTCCGGAGGCTCGTTGTAGGCAAGCCCATCTTGAACGGCGACAGCTTTCTTCAAGGAAGCAATCGCTGCCTTCCGGTCGCCGCGTGCTTCGGCGATCTGTGCGTCCAGCATGCCCGTTGGTATCTGCAAAACGGTCTTCGCCGAGTCGAAGCCGAAAGTCTGGCTGGCGGGAACTTGCTCGACCGCCGACGCAAACGCCTTTCGTTCCGCCTCAGCCTCGGAGAGTTTTCCTGTCGAAGCGAAAGCCATGCCGCGCGCGAAATGCGATATGGTGGTCAGCATCGGAATTTTCTGATCGGGCGCCGGCGCGGAGAGTATCTCCTGCCACTTGCGGAAGCGCAGTTGAACCAGCACAGGATAGGTGAGGAATCCTTCGGTCATGCTGGCAGGCATTCCTTGCGCGCGCTGATGAATATTTTCAGCGAGCTGGGCGGCGGCCCGGCGCGCAGTGTCGTAGTTGCCTGCCTGCATTGCGGCGTACGTGAGAAAGTGCAGGTTGTGACTGTAATACATCGCCGGGTACATGCCCTGAACTCCGGTCGCCTGAATGTAAGCGATGTCAACCGCAGCCGCGGCCTCATTGCTCGTTTCAGCGCTCTTGAAGTCTCCCACGCGCGAGTAAATGTGGGCCGGCATGTGCACCAGGTGGCCGGCGTTGGGAACCAGCGCGCCCAGCCGGTCCGCGCTCGGCAGTCCCCAGACGGCATGCGGCGATGCTTCTACCGCGTGAATGTAGTAGTGATTCGCGCCGATGTGATTTGGAAAGCGCGCCAGCACTGATTCGAGCACGGCGATAATCTCCAGAGTTCCCTCCGCGGGAGTACCGTCGAGTTTCCACAGTCCCCACGGGCGAATGTCCATCATGCTTTCGGCGTAGATTGTGGCGGCGTCGAGATCCTCGGGGTATTTCTTCGATAGCTCGCCCATGGCCTTGGCGTAGTCAACTGCCATTTTCTTCACATCGGCTTTTGGATCGTCCGAATAGCGCGGCGCGAGCGCATCAATGTAAGCGCGCTC
>JBGPZR010000427.1:0-2342 GCA_041493845.1 Terriglobia bacterium
AACCGATTGGCGGGACGTATCGAATCTCTGGAATCTGGGATTTGTTGGGAACTGGCAACGCGCGAATGGAGTGTGCCGAGGGGCAGAATCGAACTGCCTACGCCGGCCTTTTCAGGGCCGCGCTCTACCGGTGAGCTACCTCGGCACCGGCACAATCAAAGATTCTACGGAATATCCGGCACGCAGGAAAGTAAAAACGTCGAGCTCAATTAGGCGCAAAAAACTTGAGCAAAGAAGCTGCGCCCTCGGCTCGTGCGCTGTGGCAGCCAGGCTTCCCTCGGCTGCGCTCTGCACCATCCGGTGCGGGGCGGCGCTCGGGATGGGCGTGACGGCGATCCTCGTCCCGCAGCCCCATCCGGGACGCAGAAGGCGCGCCGGATCGTCACTTCATCGATTGATCGAATTCCTTCATCCAGTCGCGCTTCTTCAGCACTTCGCGCGGCTTCGCTCCATCCGGCGGGCCGACAATCCCGTCCTTCTCCATCAGGTCAATCAAGCGCGCCGCGCGGCCATACCCAACTCGCAGCCGGCGCTGCAGTGTGGAAGTGGAGGCGCGCCCTGCCTCCAGCACCACTCGGATGGCGTCCTGGTAGAGTTCGTCGTCCACATCTTCGCCGCCGTCCGTTCCGGCACCGCTTGCTGTGGCATTCTCATCCTTCGGCGGCTTGAGGAGCTCTTCGTTGTAAATTGCTTTGGCCTGTTCGCGCCAGAAATCGCATACGGCGGTAATTTCGGACTCGCGTACATAAGGCCCATGGATTCGGTGCAATCTTGACGACCCCGCCGGGAGATACAACATGTCGCCCTTGCCGAGCAGCGATTCCGAGCCATTCGCATCCAGAATCGTGCGCGAGTCCACCTTGCTGGCCACCCGGAACGAAATGCGCGCCGGAAAATTCGCCTTGATCAAGCCGGTGATCACGTCCACGGAAGGCCGCTGCGTTGCGAGTATCAAATGAATGCCCACGGCGCGCGCCATCTGCGCCAGGCGCGTGATCGATTCCTCGACGCCATTGGTGTCCACCATCATCAGGTCGGCCAATTCATCAATCACGATCACGATGTAGGGAAGCGGGCGATGCTCTTGATCATCCGCATTCTCAAAGAGCGAGAGCGATTGCCCCTTCTCGAATGTGCGATTGTACTGCTCGATGTTGCGCACCCCCCTCTGCGCCAGCAGCTTCAGCCGCCGCTCCATTTCGCGCGTGGCGTTGCGGAGCACGTGCGACGCCACTTTCGGGTCCGTCACCACCGGCGTATACAGGTGTGGAATATCCGTATACAGCCCCAGCTCGAGCCGCTTCGGATCCACCAGCACCAGCTTCAGTTCATCCGGCGTCGCCTTGAACAACATGCCCATGAGCAGGGAATTGATGAACACGCTCTTCCCCGTGCCCGTCGCGCCGGCAATCAGCAGGTGCGGCATCTGCGTCAAATCCGCCGTGCGAATCCGCCCGATCAGATCTTTTCCGAATGGCAGCGTCAGCTTCGAAGGGGAATGCCCGAATTCCGGCGACTCGATCACGTCGCGGAGCGCAATCGTCTCGCGATGCGAATTCGGCACTTCAATCCCGACGGTGGATTTCCCCGGGATGCGCTCGATCAAGATGGATTCCGCACGCAGCGCCAGGCACAAATCTTCTCCGAGGCCGGTAATCCGGCTGTACTTGATTCCCGCCTCCGGTTTGAACTCGAATGTGGTGACCACCGGGCCGGGATTAATCTGCGTGATATGCCCCGCTACGTCGAACTCCGAGCACTTCTGCTCGATGGCCCGCGCGCAATCCTTCAGCTCGGTTTCATCCATCTTCTGGCCGCGCTCGGCCATTTGAAGCAGTCCCGGCGAAGGCAATTTGAAGTTGGCTTTTCCGCGCGCAATTCTCGGCTCGTTGCCGCTTGTCCTGGACGGGGCCGCGTTCATCGTCTCGTTCTCGTGGAACTTAATGACTGTTGACGCGCGGCGGGAATCGCTTTGTGCGCCTTCTTCCTCGTCCTCCACGTCTTCTTCTGCCAGCGCCTCTCTGGTGGACACACGCTGCTGCGTCACTGCTGGGCGCCCGGCGATCTTGATTTCCTCGACACGCTTGCGCAGCCGATCGTCCTCCCGCTCCGCGCGCCATTCTTTCATTCGGGCGATCAATTTCCCGATGGTCCCATAATCCGCCATGGGCTGCTTCATCCATCCGGCCGCGGCGCGGAGTGAAAAACTCGTGGTCAGAATCAGCGCTGCCAGCAGTGTCGCGACTGAAACCAGATTTGCGCCGAGCGGATTGAATGCCGCGCGCAATCCATGCGCGAGCACAGTTCCAAGCAAGCCTCCCGCCGGCAGCGCGCCCCGCACT
>JBGPZR010000376.1:0-2850 GCA_041493845.1 Terriglobia bacterium
ATCGTGGAAATCCCGCTCGTCAACGCCGAGCGCAATGAGCTGTTTCGCCCGGAAAAGCTCACGCCGGCGGTGATCGCCAATCCGCTGGCGGAAGACGCTTCGGTGATGCGCTCGACCGGGATCGTCAGCATGGTCGGCGCGCTCGAATGGAATTTGAATCATGGGCAGCGCAATTTGCGGTTGTTCGAAATCGGCAAGACCTATGAATTGCGCGACGGCGAGCCGACAGAGACGCCGGTGCTGACCATCGGGGCAACAGGACTCGCGCGCGAAAAAACAATTTATGAAGCCGCGCGCGAGTACGGCTTTGCGGATTTGAAAGGCGATCTCGACCGCCTCGGCGAGCTGGCCGGAGGATTCGGCTGGCACGCCGGCGGAGCGACATGGCTCGTGGGTGCGCGCGCGGCGCAGATTTCGCTTGCGCATGGCCACGGGCACAGCGGCAGCCTGGGCGTTGCCGGGCAGATTGCGCGGCGCGTTGCCGACCAACTGAAGCTGCGGCAGGACGTGTACGTCGCCGAACTGCGGCTCGAACCGCTGCTTGCCGGAATCGAAGCGGCGCGCGCGGCCACCCGTTTCAAGCCGCTACCGCGCTTTCCCGCCGTCGAGCGGGATTTTTCGCTGGTGCTCGCGGATGGCGTCACGTTTGCTCAGGTGGCGGAAACAATTCGCGCACTCGGCATCCCGGAACTCCAGAGCATCGAAGCTGCTGATTTGTTCCGCGGCGGGCAAATCCCTTCGGGGAAATATTCGCTGATGATTCGCGTGACGTTTCAGAGCCCGTACGCGACGCTTACCGACGCGCAGCTCGCCGATTTCTCTGCGCGCATCGTTGCGGCGCTGGAACAGAAGCTCGGCGCGACCCTTCGCGCAAGCTGACGCGCCGTTCCAGCCGCCTCCAAAAAGGGCCAGTGGGACGCCGCCACAAGACCGTTGCGCGAGCCTTGCCAATGGCCGACAATGGCCTTAGCCAGCCGGGGAGCGAGACCGTGAAGATCGAAATTTACGACCAGAGCTACAACGTCAACGCGGACCAGAACGAGGAATATCTGAAAGAGTTGGCTGCGTTTGTGGACGGCAAGATGCGCTCCGTCGCCGAAGCCACGAAGATGGTGGACTCGCTGAAAGTGGCCGTACTCGCCGCGTTGAACATTGCGGACGAAATGTTCACGCTGCGCCAGCGCCAGCAGGATATCGAAGGCCCGCTGCGCAAACGCGTCGAAAAATGCGTGGCCATGGTGGAAAAGGCGCTCGAGCACTCGAATTGACGCCCATTGCCTGTGGCAGCACCGGCCGGTAGCAACCTGTTGGGAAGCAGGCACATCTACAGTATGATTGTGGCAGGCCATTTCCTCGGAACCCCAGAAATGCGTGAGAAAAGGGCAATTCGATATGCAGTCATATCCGTGGCGCTGCTGGCGCTACTTGTCGTCACGGTGACGCTCGGAGGCATCTGGCACCACCATTCCAAGCTCTCGGACACAAACTGTTCGATTTGTCATTTGAATCACCAGCCGATGGAGCGGCCGCTGGCGAGCCATCGCGCGCCGGCACTGACAACCGTCGGACACAGGCCTGAACCACAAGAGCCCGGATTCACGCCGAACCCTGAGACTCCGCGGCTCCCCGCTCGCGCACCCCCTTCCGCTTAGGATCCCGTCCGTCCCGTGCCGTTCCCGGCACTCCGATTCACACCTGATTTATCCAAAGAAGGTTGAACATCTATGCGTACAAAAGTTTTGCGATTTGCAGTTCTGGCGGTGGTGTGTCTGGGAGGCGCGGCGTGTGCCCAATCTGCACTCGCGCAAACGCAGGGCGCGGTCCGCATCACGCTTGACGATGCCATCCAGATGGCGCTCGCGCACAACCACAATCTGAAGGCCGCGCGCACCACCATCCAGCAGAGCGAGGCGCTCGAGATTACGGCCAACCTGCGTCCGAATCCCGTTCTGGGCGCGGACGCGCAATTCCTCCCCATCTTCCAGCCGGACAAGTTCAGCGAAGACTACATGAATACGAGCGCGCAATTCGACCTCGGGCTCTCCTACTTGTTCGAGCGCGGCCGGAAGCGCCAGCATCGTTTGCAGGCGGCGCGCGATGTTACGGCCGAGACGCGCTCGGTGGTCGCCGACAACGAGCGCACCCTTGTATTTCTCGTGGCCTCACAATTCTTCAACGTGCAGCTCGCGGAATCCACGCTGGAGCTTTCGCAGCAGGATCTGAAGAGTTTTCAGAGCACGGTGGATATCAGCGAGGCGCGCTACAAGGCAGGCGATATCGGCGAAGGCGACTTGCTCAAGATCCGGCTTCAATTGCTGCAATTCCAGACCGACGTCTCGCAAGCGCAGCTCGCGAAGGTGCAGGCGCTCGCGGGGCTGCGGCAATTGGTGGGGTACGAGTCGGTAGCCGCCGATTTCGATGTCAGCGGTGATTTCGATTACAAAGCGGTAACGATCAAGCTGGAGGATCTGCAAGCAAAAGCGATCGCCGAGCGCCCCGACCTGCGCGCAGCGCACCAGGCGGTGACGGCTGCGAACAGCCTGTACGAGCTGGCAAAGGCGAACGGGAAGCGCGACGTGACGGCTACGGCCAACTACACGCACACCGCCGACGTGAGCACCGCCTCCTTCTTCGGCAGCATCCAGCTCCCGATTTTCGACCGCAACCAGGGCGAAATCGCGCGCACGCGCTACGTCATCACCCAGTCGGAGCAACTCGCCAGCGAAAGCGCGCAACAGGTTCTCACCAATGTCGTTGACGCCTTCTCCGCGCTTCGCACCAGCGAACAAATCGTGCAGCTTTATCAAGGCGGCTACGTCGACCAGGCAAAAAAATCGCGCGACATCAGCG